>CAYVDU010000151.1:0-4159 GCA_964450765.1 uncultured bacterium
CCTACCCGCCTCTCTAGAGCTATATCACTCATTCAAAAAATTCTTTATACCCAGGTTTAAGATTGGTATAGGCCCCATAATACCTCGAATCAAGGATTTCGAGAAGACCAAACAAATCCTTCATCTTCAAGAAATTGATAACGAGAGAGGCAATCTACTTGCCACTCTCGTATATAGAACATGTATCCGTAATTATCTACGGTCTAAGCTCAAAGGACCTGAACCGAAATGCGCAATCATTAGGGCTGCACCTAACATCGAAATGTTCTTCCAAAAACAATAATGCTGCATCATCGACATAGCTGGATCTGTAGAATTCCAAAATTGATGCATAAACAGTGCTGCAGGAAGCAAGAAAATCACAAGAAACCAAGCGCCGATTCTTGCCTTATATCCAAGCAAAATACTCAAACCTCCTAAAAGAGACAAAATCCCGGCAACAGGAACAAGTAAAGTCGCCATAGGAACGCCCATCATATCTGCATGTTGAATCATTTTCGAAGAAAAATGATCGAAACCTTTGAGAATGAAAATAAAAGAAAATAAAATTCGACCGATCAATAAAATGTAATTCAAGACAAACCTCCCAATTTAAAATATTAAACTTGTTTTATACTGAGGCATTCTTTTTGAACAAGACGAAAAATTTTATCAACTTGCAGAAAAAGTAACTTTTCGCTTTTCTAAAGAGAGAATGGCTACACCTTATACAGATCATCGCAAACTCATTGGCGGAATTCTCATTATTGCTGGAATGAACATCGGAGTAGGGATGTTAGCTCTTCCAGTAGTCACCGTCGCAGAAGGTTTTATCCCCACCGTATTCCTTTATATTGCCTGCGCTCTATTTATGATTGCATGCGCAAGACTCATCTTAGAGGCTTGCACATGGCTGCCCAGAGGAGCTCATTTAATCTCGATCTCCAAAACATTTTTAGGCAAACCCGGCGCCATTATTTGTTGGATTGTCTTCCTTTTTCTTTTCTATTGCTTGCTCATTGCACATTTAGCAGCAGGAGCCGGAGCGATCGGCGATTTTACAAGACACATCTTTCCACATGGACTCTCCGCAATGATCTACCTTTTAATCTTTGCTCCCTTTGTCTACCTAGGAACAGGCAGCGTGGAACGATTGACAGTGTATCTCATGGGAGCTCTTGTCATCACATTTCTCTTTTTTGTCTTTATTGCCATTCCTCACTTAGATCTCAAACGCCTTGAACCGATCCACTGGTCCCAATCCATCAACGGAATTCCAGACATTTTAACTGCTTTTGGATTTCAGATTCTCGTACCGACTCTATATACTTTTATGGAGAAGGATCATAAAACTTTACGTAAATCCATTTGGTTTGGAACTTTAATTCCTTTAGTTCTCTATCTTATTTGGGAATTTTTTACGATTGGACTTATTCCAAAAGAAAATCTACTCGAAGCAAAACACCTCGGACAATCTGCTATAGAACCACTACAAAAAGCAATCCAAAGCGATTCCATCAAGTTTTTTGCAGAGACTTTTGCAACTCTCGCTATGACGACTTCATTTCTAGGCATATCTATTGCCTTTATTGATTTTTTAGCCGATGGAACCGGGCTTAAAAAACATGGCCTTCAGCATTGTGTATTGATGCTTCTTGTTTTTCTCGTGCCTTTAACCGCTGTAATTTTAGATCACAGAATTTTTATTCTCGCGCTCGATCTTTCAGGGTCTATCGGACAAATTATATTATATGGAATGATCCCCACCCTATGCGTCTGGTCAGGTAGATACGTAATGCATCGTCCACTGAATCATCAATTCGTCCCCGGCGGAAAAAAGAGCCTCATTTTTTTATTTATTTTGGCACTATTGTGCGTATCCACTCAATTTCTATAATTCAATCTTGAAAAAACTGATCATACAGCGCATCTAAATCTTTTTGCAAAGAATCGATTTTTTCTTGCCGCAAACTCATGGAACGAGAAACTTCCTGAAAACGACTCTTATCATTTAAAAGCAATACATCTTTTTCTTGATCTACTTCCAAACGACGAATTTCTTCCTCGCAAGACTGAATTTTTTTCTCGATTGCTTTTTTATTGAAAGCCTTAGATCCCCGATGCGATTGTGCAGGCTTTGAAACAACGGGTTCTTTTTTTACATCTTCTTCCCAACCCATTTTTTCTAAAAACTCATCATAATTTCCTAAAAATACAGTCTGTTTCTGAGCTTCGCAAACAATAATTTGACTGAGATTTAATCTCCGTAAAATCAGCTCACTGTGTGTGACGATCATCAAAGAGCCCGAGAATTCTTCCAACGCCTCTAAAAGAGCTTCAATCGATTCGATATCCAAGTGATGCGTTGGTTCATCTAACAAAAGCAAGTTGCAAGGCTTTGCCAAAATTTTCCCTAAAAGGACTCTACTTTTCTCCCCTCCGGAGAGAACTGACATTGGCTTTAAAGAATCATCGCCTCCAAACATCATTAACCCTGCAATTCCCTTCACTTCCGCATACGTTAATAAAGGATTGGCTAATGAAATCTCTTCTTCGACTGTGTAAACAGCATTGAGACGATCGATATGAGTTTGACCAAAATAACCGACACTTACAGAATCTGCTATTTTCAAAGATCCATGAAGAGGGGGTAGAAAACCACCCAACAATTGAAGCAGCGTTGATTTTCCTCTGCCATTTTTACCAATAATGCCAATTCTCTCTTTTTTACCGAAAGATAAAGAAACATCTTGAATCAGAGGGTTTTCCGTATATGAAAACGTAAGATTTTTCGCTTCCATCATTTTTTTACCAAAAAAAGGAGCCTCATGAAATGAAAAAGAAAGCGATGCAATTTGGTTCAATTTCTCAAGAAACGGCTCTCGACTTAACATTTTGAGTTTGGACTGCGCCTGAGTGGCTTTTGTGGCTTTCGCTCCAAAACGTTCAATAAACTCTTCCGTTTTCGATCTCTTTTTTTCAGATTTCAAACGAGTTTTTTCGTAAACTTCTTCATCAAGTACGATTTTTTCATAATAATGAGCCGTATTTCCTTGAAATTTTCTCACTTTCTCTCGATGAAGCCCCATCGTATGAGTACAAATTTGATCCAAAAACTCCCGATCATGAGAAATCACCATCAACTCGCCTTTCCAACGCATTAAAAATTGAGCAAGCCATCGAATCGATAAAATATCTAAGTAATTAGTCGGCTCATCTAAAAGTAAACAATCAGGCTCTGACGCTAAAACCTTGGCAAGATGCAATCGAAGTTGAAAGCCTCCGGAAAAAGAATCGGGAGAGGCCTCTAGATCGTTTTGAGTGAATCCCAACCCAAAAAGAATTTTTTCGGCCTGATAGATTTCATCAGATGATTCAAGAGCCAAAGAAGCTTCTTGGATCAGTGTAGGCGCTGTAAATCGAATATGCTGCTGAAGATACCCTACACGGTACCCTTTTGGCATTGAGATCACCCCTCGATCTGGTTCTAATTCTTGCGAAATCAAACGAAAAAGAGTCGATTTCCCAGAACCATTGCGTCCTACAAGGGCGCATTTTTCTAGGTTTTGTAAGGTAAAAGAAACCCCTTGAAACAGAGACTTTCCTGCAAAAGATAAAGAGACATCGTCAAATTGAATCATACTATTTGCTGCCAATCTCATAGGATGATATACAAAAAAAAATATGCCCACATCAAAAATTCACTCTTACATATATGCTCTTTGCATCCTAGCGGGCCCTATCCAAGCATGGAGTGAACTTCCTTTATCCCATTTATCTTTATCTGATGCTGAAGAAATCGCCAGAGAATACAACAAACACTTCCTCATCGCTAAAGAAAATACAAACCAGGCCAATGAGAGAAAACTACAAGCCGTTTCTCGCTATCTTCCCTCATTAAATTATCGCGCCGAATTTCGAGACATTTCAAAAAAAGAACTCTTCTTTGATATTTTCTCAACCATTCCGGCCTTTTCTCATCGAGGCTATAGCAGCATCTTAGAACTCGACCAACCTATCTTTTCTACAGATCTCATTTTCAATATCAAAGGTCAAAAAATCGAGGCGGAATCGGTCAAATACGAACAAGCATCCACTTTCAACGAACTTCTTCGCGCAGTCAGACAAAACTACTACGCCGTCATCAGCTTGGAGATCGCATTAAATATCGAAAGAGAAA
>CAYVDU010000152.1:0-4121 GCA_964450765.1 uncultured bacterium
AGAATAAAAAGAAAAAAGATCAGCGCAGAATTGAGAAGAGAAACGAGAGAAGCGCAGAATAGAGAAATAAAAAGAAGAAGAAAAAATAAATGGGTGAAGAATGAGGGCAAAACGCAACGAACACCTCTATCTTCGGCTAAAAAACGCACTAAAAGATGGGCAGCTGAACCTTGTGAACAGGCTGAACTAACTCTAACAACCTAAGCTTTGAGTTCATTCTCTCTTCTTCTTTTTATTTTTTTATTCTGCGCTTCTCTCGTTTCTCTTCTCATTCTGCGCTGATCTTCTTTCTTCCTTTCTTCTTCTTTTTATTCCTCTATTCTGCGTTTCTCTTTTTACTGAGAAAACACTTGATAGGAAACTGTATTTAACTCTCTACATGGCACTAACTCATCAAAAAAGAGCAATTTCCCAATCACGGAGTTCGCAAACACCGTGCGAAGAAGCGATCCATTTCGATAGACGAAATATTGACTAGCTCCAGGAACTACAGTCCAAGAAAGTTGCGCTAAACAAACATTCATTCCCAATCCATGCACCACTTTCCTCTTCACGACAAGAGAGGTTACAAGAGTATGTGAAGAAGACTCAGATACACTGACTTCTTCTGCAGGAACTGGCGGAGGCTCTTCTACCACTGGTAGCACAACATCAACAGGTCTCGGAGGTGGTGGTGGAGGCGGTGGCGGTGGAGGCGGTGGCGGTGGAGGCGGTGGTGGTGGAGGTGGCGGAGGTGGTGGTGGCGGCGGTGGTGGTGACAAGGATCTAAAAGCTGCATAGGCAAGTCCCGGATGATTCGCCGCATCAATTGTGCTCACAAAAGACGATGTTCCTGTCTGCAAATTAACAGAATACAGACGACTATCTAAACGACCCGTCACATAACTTGTCATCCCATTCAAAACCAATCCTTCAAGATTAAACAATGTTGGATCAACCTGGGACGTCACAGCGAAAGAAGATCCCGTTGCGAGATCCACAGAATAGATTTTACTATCATTAGCCCCTAATACATACGCAGTTTTACTATTTGCCAATTGAATCGATTGCAGTCCCGGATCTCCCGGAGCGCCTACTGCAGTTGTCGTCACTCGAGTGTAATTACCCGTCGTGAGATTGACCGAAAAAACATGGTTACTATCGTAACCAACCACGTACGCTGTGACCGAATTAGCTACCTTCACATCAGGAAACCTAAGTCCCTCATTCACAGGAAATGTAGTCACCAAAGAAAAAACTCCTGTGAGTAGATTCACAGAATACAAACGGTTTGACTCAAAGGTAGAGACAATCGCTGTGATACGATTCACCAAACTAATTCCACCGAGGCTTTCAGGGATTGGGACAGATGTGATTTGTTTATATGCCCCTGTGATCAAGTCCACTCTATATACATAACCATTCCAACTCGATACATAAGCCGTTGGAAAATCCGAAAGAGCAATACCTACCGGAAAATCAAAAGGAATCGACACAACCGAAGTATATGCACCTGTCAAGGGATCGACTGCATACACAGAACCATTATTAAACCCTGCTACATAAAGAGTTCCTGCAGGCAGAGCTCCGAGCGAGACACCCCACACCAATAGAAAAAACCGAAGCATAAACACAGAGAAGATTCTTTGATACCAGGCCATAAAATCCTTTAGATAAAGTATGGGTCTCTTTAAAAATTTGTACCATCATAGCTAGAGAGTCTAAAAAAAGGGTAGAAAATTCAAAAAATCACTATATCTACAAGACAAAAGAAACAGGATAAACAAGATCAATTCTCCATCTTATTTATCCTGCCGCTTGCGATCATGCTTATCCTGTTTCTTTTGTCTTGTATATAGTCCTGTAGAGCCATCCACAACGCCCCCATCGATATCCCCGTTCCTGTTGAAAGTCACCATTCGAATTGAAGGTTGCTAATTTTTCAATCTCGCCTAAAAGGCTATTCTTCAGTTATCTTCGGTGTATTAAAATAATGAACCTAAAAAATATTCTTCTCGCCGCATTTTGTAAATTCTTCATCCGAAGAAAAACAAATAAAACTCCTCCTTCACGGATCTTGATTGTTTCAACAACAGCGCTTGGGGATACGCTCTGGGCAACTCCGGCCATTGAGTCTCTCAAAAAAAGCAATCCAAACGCATTTCTTGCTGTACTCACTTCCTCGATTGGGAATGAAGTACTCAAGACAAATCCTTGGATCGATGCCATCTTTCTCCTCAAAAAACCTTTTCTCTTCAATGTCCTCCAATTATGGAGACCTCTTCGCAAAGCTAATTTCGACACCATCATTGTCTTTCATGCATCGCAAAGACTTGTATTTCCTTTAATCTCTCTTTTAGGCGCCCAAACCATTTTAGGAACTGAAAAGATCAATAAAGGCCTAGACTCCCTTTTTACAGATCTTCTACCCGCAAAATACCAACATGAAATTGTCAGAAGACTCGAACTCGTTCAAAAAATCGGATCTCACATCCACACAGAACACCTTGTTTTTATTCCAGATTCTCACGCAGTAGCTCCCTTTGTCCTCTCAAAACCTTACATCATCCTCCATCCCGGAGCTAAAGATCCCTTCAAACGATGGCCGGAAGAGCATTTTGCCTTTATTGGACGATACCTCTTAGAACGAGGATACCCTATTCTCATCTCAGGAAACTCTGATGAAAAAAAAATCGTAGAAAACGTAGCCTCTCAAATTCCAGGATCTACGATCATCCCCCCTTCTTCTTTGCATTCTTTTGCCAAGCTCTTGCAAAATGCCCATCTTCTCATTACCAATGATAGCGGGCCTTTGCACCTGGCCGCTGCATTACGCTGCAAAGCCATTGCCATTTACGGACCCACAGACCCAAACCTTTGCGGTCCTCACAAGATGAAAAACATCCAAATTTTAACCGCATCCCCTACATGCTCCCCTTGCTTCAAGAAAAACTGCAGACGCCCCTTTTGCCTATTTCAAACGAGCCCTCAAGAGATGATTTTAAAACTTAAAAGCTTGATTTAAAAAAAGTTAAACCATCACATAAACAAAAGATGGTTCCCTATAAAAAACGAAAGTGCTATGTGGTGAAATCATGGCCAAAAAATATGACGAGAAGGCGATTTTATCGCTCGACGCCCTTGCACACATCCGACTTCGTCCGGGTATGTATATCGGTAGATTGGGGGATGGATCCCATGCTGATGATGGAATCTATGTGATGATTAAAGAAGCCATCGACAATGCTGTCGATGAATTCATCATGGGCCATGGGAAAAAAATTATCATTACTCTCAATGAGAAAACATCCACTGTCTCTGTCCGCGACTTCGGACGCGGAATTCCTCTTGGAAAAGTCATTGACTGCGTCAGCAAAATCAATACGGGCGCCAAATACAATGATGATGTATTTCAATTTTCTGTAGGACTTAACGGAGTTGGGACAAAAGCCGTCAACGCTCTCTCCTCTCATTTTTTCATTAAAAGTATCCGCGATCAAGAATTCGTAGAAGCCCGCTTTGTAAAAGGAGTTCTTAAAGATAAAGGCAAAGGAAAAACCAAAGAAGAAGACGGAACGTATATTGAATTTACTCCAGACCCTGAAATTTTTAAAAAATTTGCCTTTCAAAAAGACGTGATTCAAAACCGCCTTTGGCACTACGCATATCTCAATACAGGACTCACTCTTGTCTTTAATAAAGAAGAAATTACATCAAAAAACGGACTTTTGGATTTATTGAATACAGAAGTCAAAGATGATCGTCTCTATGAGCCTTTGCACTATCGCGGCAACCACCTAGAATTTGCATTCCTCCATTCCTCCAATTATGGAGAAACTTATTTCTCTTTTGTGAACGGGCAGTACACCCAAGACGGAGGAACTCATCTTTCCGCTTTTAAAGAAGGGATTTTAAAAGGCGTCAACGAATACGCAAAAAAAGCATTCCAAGGCGTCGACGTACGAGAAGGCATCATTGGTGCAATTCTGATCAAAGTAAAAGATCCTGTTTTCGAGTCGCAAACGAAAAACAAACTTTCAAATAACGAAATCAGATCATCCATCATTCAGGAAGTCAAAGACGCTGTCCAAGATCTTCTCTATAAAAACAATCAAATTGGCCAAAAAATCATTGAAAGAATC
>CAYVDU010000153.1:0-4043 GCA_964450765.1 uncultured bacterium
AAAACGATCCACAATAAGCCCCGCGGGAAGCTGCATAGGGCCATAAGCGTAATAAAATAATGAGACAATAAATCCAAAGACTGCGGAATCTATTCCATAGTAACCTTGTAGCTCATGGATCATTGCGCTTGGTGAAACACGCAAAATATATTCATACAAAAAGAAAAACGTCGGAATCACCCACATCATTATGGAACTGATGAACATTTTAATGTTTTGTCGTTTTGCCTGCATTAGACCTCTTGCGTAACTAAGGGTTCATCGACTTTTCAGGATTATTTTGGCCGATTTTTGATAAAAATTGCGGGGGTAATATCGACACAAGTATATTAACCCCCCAAAATTTATAAAAAATAGGCTCAAAAGTAACCGAATATCGACACAAGTATATGACCCCCCGCAATTTTTATCAAAAATCGGCTCAAAAGAACCTGAAAATCGACAGAACCTTAGTAACGCAAGAGGTCTATTCTTCCTCAGCATAAAAATAGGTGTATTTTTATGTATAGCGAATTATGCCAAAGAAAGTTGAAGAATCGAAACTCTTTTCTTAAGGAACTCGAGAAATTTTCCAACAACGATGAATTTTTTGATTATGAAAATCAATCGGAATTGTTTTTTTAGATATATCCAAAATCGAACACTTATCAAACTGACTTTCATCAAAACGAAAATCGCGAGAATTTGTGCTAAAAAAAAGAACTCCACCCGGAGATAGAAGATCCAATCCTCTTGATATTAAAAACAGATAATCCTTTTGAATATCGAACATTTTATCCATTTTCTTAGAACGAGAAACGGTTGGAGGATCAATCACAATGAGATCATATAGCTCTCTCTCCTCATCAAGAAATTTTAAACAATCCTCCCGTATAATCGGATGATTTTTCAATGAGAGCGAATTTAAAAGGAAATTCTCCTTTCCCCATTCAGTGTAAGTGTTCGACATATCCACGCTTTTCGTGAAGATGGCTCCTGCTGCTGCTGCATGAACACTAAATGAACATGTATAAGCAAAAAGATTCAAAAGTCGTTTTCCAGACGCCATTGAAGCCACTAGTCTGCGCGTTTCTCGGTGATCTAGAAAAAGCCCAGTATCCAAATAGTCAACGAGATTGACTCTAAATCTCACCCCATATTCAAAAACAGTGAAAAACTGCTTCTTTTCACCTGTTTTTTCATACTGCTCCGTTTTCTCCCTCTTGATTCGAGTCCGCCAGTAAATAGAATCCACAGGAGCATTAAAGATTGAAACAATCGCACCCATCGCTTCATCGTAAAGATCTTTTCTGGGATCATCACTGTCTCTTGTGCTTGTAAAATAATGAACACAAAAACGCCCATCATAAAAATCAATAGCTAAGGGATATTCTTTGATATCCCGGTCGTAAATGCGAAAGCAATTTGTTTTTGTTCTCTTCGCCCACTTCCTCAGATGCCGGTAATTTTTCCTGATCCGATTTTTTAAAGGAGAGCTTTTATCTTCACCATCGGAAATCATCGGCAAAAACAATTCATCATCCATAAGACCTCTTTCGAAATTAAGATTCTGTCGATTTTTAGATTTTTCGAACCGATTTCCGATTCAAATTACGAAGATAATATACTGATATTGGTATTAGCCTCGCAATTTGAATCGAAAATCAATTTAGAAAAACCGACTACTTAACTCATCAAAACACAAAAATCCCCTCCATCTATAAAAAATAACATTGCATTGCGGCTTTGGCGCGGTCAGAAATTATCAAATATGATTTAAACGATTATAGATTTATTGAAAAAATTTATACGATAAGAGAGAATCACAAATATTATAGTTCACAAAAAAAAGAGAGATTTATGCCCTTACTCACTGTTCCGTCGAAAATACAATTTTTAACATATCGACTCTCCACCATTCTCAAATCTTTTAAAACTCTCTATACCCTCCCCTCTTCAAAAGTTGAGGCATTTCTCAAATCCTACATTATCTACGACCATGATTGGGCAGATGAAAAAGAAATGATCAAAACATTTGGACCCAACTACGTAGAGGAAGTACAAAAAAAGTTAGTAGACTATTACTGTGTCCTCAATCACCTCTGCTCGATTGGACAAGTAGAAAAGATGTACATTCCTCCTGCTATGGATCTCAAATCAAGCATTATCGCTAACCAAAGATTGTTTGAAGAAATGATGTGCAAAGATCTAGGTCTTGCGCCCGGGCATCGAGTCCTCGATATCGGATGTGGTAGAGGCCGCGTAGCAAATCATATGGCAAGTGTATCCGGCGCCCATTTAGTAGGAATGAATATCGATCCCGATCAGCTGAAAAGTGCCAAAAAATTTGCCTTAAGCCATAACCTCTCTCACCGCTCTGAATTCATCGAAGGCGATATCAACAAGATCCCCTACCCATTTCCAAATGGTTCATTCGACCACATCTATGAGATTCAGTGCATCTTCAGCCTCTCAAAAGATCTTGGCAAAACTTTAAAAGAAGTCCATCGGCTATTAAAACCAGGCGGACGATTTGGAGCGCTTGAATGGGTAAGTCTGAATAAATACGACCCAAAAAACCCTCATCATCAAGACCTCATGAGAAAAATCAAGCCTCTGATTGGAGCGATCGGCACCCATTCAGTGGATCATTGCGTGCATCTCTTGAAAGAAGCTGGATTTAAAATCCTCAAAAACGAAAATGCGAGCATTGGGGGCCTTCAATCCCCTCTCATCGAAAACGCTGACAAGTTCTTCACTCGAATCACCAAGCTAATCAACCTCTGTGTCCGATGTAAAATTTTGCCCGCCCATTTTAAAACACTATTCGATCGACTCACTCAAGATGGGGACGCCTTTATTGAGGCAGACCAACTTGGACTTGTCACATCAAGCCACTACTTTTTAGCAGAAAAAATTTAGAGTCTGTCGCTTTACAATCCTTCATTTTTAAAAATGAAATGGGGATACATGCTACGTATTTTATCTGCTGTAATCACCATCGGGACAGCGCCGCCTCTTCCTGCTGCTCTTGGAAGTTCTTCCAATCCCATTTTCTCATAAAAACCGAAAGACGATGAAAGAGACTCCAAAAACACACCACCGCCCCTAACAAGCTCTCTCCTCATTACTTCCTCCATCAAAGCTGTTGCAGCCCCTCTGACAGGCATAGGCTCACCTTGTCTTCTCGCACTATCCGGAATTAGATTTTCTGGGTTTGTGACCAAATGCCTAATACAAGTACATGAGGAGTCCGAATCCAAGGACATAATTGCTTGGGTCTTTCCACTCTGATCTTCGACTAAAAAAATTTGTTTATTATTCCGATTCTGTGGATCTCTTTGACCTGGCATATAACGAACCAGTCCAAAACAAACTATCGAACAATCCAACAATCGCGCTCTAGCAACCCCATCCAAGGCTCTTCGATTTTTTATTTCTAGCGCTGTACTGCGCCATGCATCTACCACAGCCCCAACACACTCTAGGTCCTGAGCTTCTTTTATTTCCCTAATTACTAATGACTGACTAGAACTACTTATACAACTTAACGCCATACAATGACTTTATAACAAAACAAAATATTAAATAAATTAAAAACTTAAATTAAAATTAATTTTATATATCAATAAAAAAATTCAAATCTACACATATGAAATTTAAACTACAAAAACATCTTCACAATCAACATAATTGATTGAATTTGTTTTTCTATATATAATATATTTATGACACCCTGCCAAACAACCAATACAAATAACTCATTAATAGTGTCTGCAATAACGGATCCAACAGATCTTAGGCACGTTGCAGCTGTGATGAATACATGGCGCATTACAGCATTAGAAATAAAGAACAGATCTGAATTAGATCCAGAAACCATAGAACGCTTATCTGATAGTGTTTCAATTTGCATACAACTAAGTGAAATAGCATCATGTTTTGATCAAAATAATCCTTTCTAAATATTAGATTCACAAGATGTTTTCAATAATCGACTTTAATTCATTTATATTTGTATATATCGTTTTTCTTTTTATTTTTTTGTTTTTGTGTGTTATGAT
>CAYVDU010000154.1:0-4035 GCA_964450765.1 uncultured bacterium
TTCAAAAAACGCAAAGTGCATAGTATTAATTCAATACAATGCACTTTGCGTTTTTTTGAAATTTGGCAGCTTTTAATCTCGCCTAAAAACCGATTCTTCAATCATCTTCGGTATACACGAGATTAAAAATTTGACAGCTTTCAATCTCGTCTAAAAAACCAACTTAAATCAGTTTCGGCATACATTCAATATGAGTAAAGAACCAAAATATACAGTTTTAGAATCGCATGACGAGATAGAACTCAGATTATATGAGCCCTTTATGGTTGCCGAAGTCAAAATATCAGGCGTCAGAAAAGAGGCAATTCGATCTGGTTTTCGAATCTTAGCAAACTACATATTCGGAGGTAACAAAACCTCCACTAAAATACCCATGTCAATTCCAGTCACACAGCAAAAAACAGGAAATCTCTGGAGAATCAGATTCATGTTAACAGAGGCATCTGACTTAAAAAATCCGCCTAAACCCAATGACCCACTCATCGAACTTCTTTCAATTCCTGAAAAAAAATTTGCAGCCATTCGATTCTCAGGAATCTTCAGTGATAAAAAAATTCAAAAATATACAGAAAAATTACAAAACCACGCACTTTCCCGTAAATGGACTCTTAATAAAGATCCTATTTTAGCGTTTTATAATCCTCCATGGACACTATTTTTCTTAAGAAGAAATGAAATACTTATTGAAATATTACAATAGGAGTTTTGATTCAATGCACTTTATAAAAATCTATCTCGTATCACTTGCGATTTTTTTCGCAATCGACCTTGTCTGGCTTGGCTTGATTGCCAAAAACTTATATAAAGAACAAATCGGCCATTTAATGGCTCAAGAAATTAAATGGAGTGCTGCACTCATTTTTTATTTTTTGTATCTTTTCGGACTTATGTTTTTTGCCATATGGCCGGCACTGAAAGACAATAACTGGTCTCAAGCTTTGTTTTATGGGTCTCTATTCGGACTTATTTCTTACGCGACATACGATCTTACGAATTTAGCCACTCTCACAAGATGGCCTATTAAAATTGTAATTTACGATCTAATTTGGGGATGTTTCCTTTCAGGAACAGTATCTCTATTGACATTTTGGATTGCAAAAAATTGGGTAAAATCTTGAACTTTTCAATCCCAGAAACTTCGATTTTATTGATTACTGGCTTTTGTTTGTTTACTTATGTATCTATATGGGCAATCGTAGGAATTCAGAAACAAAGAGCAGATTTAGCTGATATCGCCTGGGGACCAGGTTTTTTGCTCACTGCCTGGACCTCTTTTTTTCTATCTCCATTCTCTTATAACAGCCTCATCGTGAATCTCATGGTGACTGCTTGGGCGTTTCGACTTGCCTTACATATCGCTCGAAGAAATAGAAACAAACAAGAAGACTTTCGGTATGAAAACCTAAAGAAAACGTGGGGGAAAAATTTAAAAGTCCAAATATTCTTTAAAGTCTTTATCCTACAAGGCACAATTCTTTATATCATTTCTCTTCCTATTTTATGGATCAATAATCATCCAGAAAAAATCGAATTGTATCAGTTAAAAATTGGCTTCTGTTTTTGGTTGATTGGATTTTTAATTGAAACAATTGCTGACAATCAACTCCTTCGATTCAAAAAAGATGCGTCGAATCACGGCAAACTCCTCACGTCTGGACTATGGGGAGTCATACGCCACCCAAATTACCTAGGAGAACTCATTCAATGGTGGGCATTGTGGGTAATTTCGATGAATATCAGTCTATTAATAAGCCCTCTATTGATTACATTCTTAATAGTGAAAATCTCTGGAATACCTCTTCTAGAAAATAAAATGAAATCTCATCCAGATTTCCAAAAATACGCTGAAAAAACACCCTCTTTAATCTCTATGCCGATACTTAATGGAATGCTGTACACAATAGCATCAGTAAGCATGATTTATTTTGGCGGCAAAAATACTTTTTTTATACCTCTATTGATCTTTTTTATTACCTATGGACTCCAGCTTCTTCTTTTTTTTAAATATGACACCAAAAGTCTCTCTCTTTCTTTACCTCTATCCATCTATGCAATCTTCTTTGGATTTCTTCAAGAGACTCTCTTTATCAATCTTCACCTTCTTCAATATACAGGCCACGGTATTTTACCTCCATTATGGCTCTTAAGTCTCTATGCTCTTTTCGCTCTGAATCTGAATTGCTCTTGTAATTTCATCAATAAAAATCTCTATCTTACCTTTATTGTTGGAGGATTTGGAGCCATTTTTTCTTATATTTACGCAGAACAATTCAATAGTGTAAAAATTATATCTCCCATCGCTTATCCATTCATTATTTTTTCATGGGGGCTATATTTAACAATACTTGCATTCATCAATCGGAAAATAAATAAAATTAGAGACAAGTATACAAATCCTCTTCATTTAGAAAATCCTCTCACTGTGTTTTTTGATCAAAATTGTCCTGTCTGTTCATTAGAAATGAAAAAACTACAAAAAAGAAAACAAACGGGGAAAATTATCTACGACTGTCTTGTTTCCGAAAAAGAATTCAAAAGAAAAAACTCCCAAATTTCCTACGAGTCAGCTATGAAAAAAATTCAAGCGATTGATTCTCATGGTGAGATTTTTGATGGAATTCATGCGCTATCAGAAATTTATGCAAGAACGAATCTTGTATGGATTTCTATTTTGTTACAATCTCCTGGATTCCGCCCACTTTTTATCTTAGCATATGGAATTTGGGCAAAATTTCGAAAATATTTGTAGAGAAGAATTATGAAAATCTTACTGACCGGCGCCAATGGGTATATCGGAACTCGCCTCATCCCTCACTTAGTCAATAACGGCCATGAAATATATGCCCTTGTAAGAAGCCGTTTCCGCATTGAAATTCCAGAGAAATTCCAAGCGCAAATTCATATCCTTGAGGCAGATCTTCTAAATCCTTCTTCACTATCAAAAATTCCAAAAGATATCGATGCTGCCTACTACCTTGTTCATTCAATGAGTTATTCAGAGAAGTTCTCTGAACTAGAAGCTATTTCTGCAAAAAACTTCGCAGCTTGCCTAGAAAATACGAAAGCCAAACAAATTATCTACTTAAGCGGGCTTTCAAACGAATCTCATCTCTCCCATCATCTCAGCTCTAGAAAAAATGTAGGAGAAATCCTCAAAACAAGCAAAGTACCCGTAACGATTTTAATGGCAGGAATTATTATCGGTTCTGAGAGCGCTTCTTTTGAAATCATCAGAGATCTCGTAGAAAAATTACCGATCATGATTGCTCCAAAATGGCTGAAGAATCTGACGCAACCGATTGCGATACGGGATGTGCTTTCATACTTAGTACTTGTTTTAGGAAATCCCTTTTGTATTGGAGAATCTTTTGAAATCGGAGGACCTGATGTCATGAGCTATAAGGACCTTTTATTAAATTTTGCTAAAATGAGGGGTCTTAAACGAAAGATTTTTACAGTTCCCGTTCTTACTCCCCGACTTTCTTCCTATTGGCTGTTTTTTGTAACCAGTACGAGCTTTTCTCTCGCTCGATTTCTTGTTGAAAGCCTGATCAATAATGCGATTTGCAAAGAAAATCGAATTCAGAAAATTTTCCCGACAAAACTACTCTCCTATCAAGAAGCCCTACAACTGGCATTTACTCCTACGGAAGAAGATTTGATCTCTTCAAGCTGGAAAGATAGTTTAATCAGAGGAATCGGGTTACGCAGAGGAAGAACGCATCCAACACGGCTTAAAACCGGAGATGCTCTTGATTTTTGGCGCGTTTTACTAGCAGATGAAAAAAACCGGCGCTTACTCCTTTATGCTGAAATGAAATTACCAGGAGAAGCGTGGCTAGAATTTGAAGTCATTCCTAAAACTTCAGGAGGAACTCTCAAGCAGACCGCATCATTTCGTCCAAACGGGCTGTATGGACGGACTTAGTCCGGAACAAATTTGGATATAAGAATATTTTAGACATAAAAAAAACCTGTAGAATCCCAAACAGCATAGATACTCTTTACCTCTTTGAATCTACTATCCATCAAGGA
>CAYVDU010000155.1:0-4034 GCA_964450765.1 uncultured bacterium
GCCATCACAGTCTTCTGGCCTAGGCCCCATGTCTTCCAGGAACTTCAGAAAAGAGGTTTTCCATTCCGGACATACCTCCACTCCGCGCCCTCCGTAACTCTTGTAGCTTTTGGCGTTTCTGTTGTAGCATAGCATCTTGATTCTTATCCAAGTCCTGTGTTCTTTTGACTTGGTCATCTTGTGTGTTGTCATTTATCCTTCTTGCCTCTGAATCAAAATTTATCTGATCGTCATCTACAGGAAATTCCCTGAGCACCAGCCCCCTCAAAAGTTTTGGAACGGAAATTTTCTGCTTGTCCGCTAGTTTCTTAATCACAACGAAGTTTTCGAAAGGCAGAGCAAAAGAAACAATCTGATTCTCGTCTCTTTTCCAAGCAGTTGGTGTTGACGTCTGGACATTATTATTTGGGTTCAAAGGGTGGTTTTTTTTGTGAACGACTCCGTGACAGGTATTGCAAAGCCAATAGACATGCAGGGGAGATCCATAGTCAACATGATGGGCTTCAAGTTTACTATGTTCGAGGGTGCAAAGATCGCAGTAGAAGGGTCGTTTAATCAAACCATCCTTCAGCGCTGCGGCTACAGCTCTACGGGCCATGGCCTTTAGCTTGAATTCTAGGCATTCATCATCGTTGACTTTGTATTTTGTAAGGGGAGTCATTCGTTATACTTCGCAAAGTTTCATTGTATTGCTCGTGGTGGCGGCCGTTTTTGATCTGTCTTTCCTGGGCCTGCCTTTCGATCGAGAGGCGGGTTTTACTTGGCCGCCAGTAATAAAATAGATTTTCTGAGCCGTCTCATCATCAATCGTTTCATTTTTTTTGACCTTCCAAATAACCTGACGGGTGCACCCGGACAGCCTGGCCAATTCGTTGGTTTCCATGTTATTTTTTCTCAACCAGCGCTCTAATTCCATTGATTGATTCATGTTCAGACTCCTCCTAGTTTAGCGCAGTATATGTGGGGTAAAATGTTTTTGTAAATCTTTTCGTTTGCTTAAAAGATGCTCTCGGATAATGTTTCGTCTACAAGCTTCCAAAGTCAAAAAAAAGTGGTTTTCAAGATGTGCAAGAAAGAGTACGATGCAAGCATAAAAAATCTAAAATTGACTCTTTCGAAAGACATATGCCCTTTGGGGGAATGATTTACAGGTATTGAAACAGTAAATAGGAGTCAGAATGATAAAAGAAATGACACGGCTAGAAGATGTAAATTTACTTCCGAGAGTGAGGCAAAATAGACTCGATCTATCGACGGGAAATGCTAGGGTTTGCGAAGAAAAATTAGGGGGTCAAGTTTGGCGACCAGCCCCCCTAAAGGTGGAATTTCGCAAAATGCTTATCCCTATGCCCCTGCTATTCCTCTCGGGAATCTTTACAGGGATTGGCATCATGCTAGCCTTAAACTAACCAATTCCTCAAGGAAAAAAGGACACAACTATGGAAAGACAGAAGATGGACAAAGACTTTTTAGAATCTTTAACTCTCGGCCATTCAATGGAAGAGATTGTTGGCTTAACTGAGTCGATTAAATACGACCTAGTAAAAGCTAAAAAAGATCAGGAAAAGTCTGGCAAGTATACAATTTCCTGTCTTCTTCGTGTCCGACTGCTGCTCCTTGACTTAGAAAAACTTGGAGGACAATTTCGTAAGCTGTCCATAGCTTATGAAAAGGAATTAGAACAAAAAAAGAAAAAATAAAGAAGAGGGGGATGATCTGTCCTCTCTTCTCGACTACATGACCAAAGAGAGACAGATAATGACAGACCCCGATGATATCCCACCCGGTCACGCCCGGGTTACAGAAGTCCTTGCACCCTATATTTCCTTTGACGGCATAGATCCAAACGTACTTGAAAAAGCGAAAGAGAGAGGCACGCGCGTCCACAAGTACTGCGAGCTTTACGTTCAAAATCTTCTGATAGAAAAAGTCGACGAGGAATGCAAACCCTATGTCGACAGTTTCATTCAGTGGTTTGACGTCATGGTAAAAGAGGTGTGGGTTAGTGAAATGCGCCTTTCCTGCAGCAACTATCTTATATCCGGAAAACTCGATCTGATCGTGACCCTCAAAGGGGATACGACTGAAACGCTCGTTGATATAAAGACTCCCCAGCAAGCAAGTCAATCATGGCAGCTCCAAACAGCGGCATATCGATATTTAATGCGCGTAAGCCAAGGAATCGACATCCCGCGTCGCGTCTGCCTTATCCTAGATCGAGAAGGCAAACTCCCGAAACTCGTTGAATACACGAATCATGAAAGAGACGAGCGGCTGTTTCTACATGCAGCAGAACTCTTCCACTTTTTCCGATAGGATAAAGGATGAAAAAACATGTCTAGAAGCCTCCAAAGGTTAATTTTTTTGGGTTTTGAGATACTTTTCTAGTAGGAATAAATGGGCTCTACGTTTATCGTATCGTGTATAAAACAAGGTGGAGTCTAAAAAGGAAAACAAGATGGACTGGATAGACAGAATGCAAATAGCCTACGAGGCCCAGACTGATCGAATGATCGATGAGATGTACGGCCCCAGATCAATCGAATGTGCAATGTGTTCAGAGTACTTCAGCTCTGACGACGCTCTCGGAACAAAATACGACGCAAAATTGGATTTTTGTTCGGATGATTGTGTCGAATCTTGGGAGGAGGAATTTTCTCACGAATATGAAGAAGGGGAGGGGGAGATGGACAACCAGTCAACCATACACCCAGTCGTCTGTACATCCAACCATATAACAATACAAAAGGCAGGTTGAATATGAATAAAGGCGGATTTAGCTGGAAAAAACTAGCGGGGTTGAGTGGAGCAAAAAGCTCACTCGCTCGAAAAATCAGAATCCCTATCACAAAAACCGGCAGGCAGAGAAAAGCAGGAGCGGGGAGTCTGCTAGCCCTCTTATTTACACTATTTTTCGACTAAGGAGTTAATACCATGTTCAATTTTGAAGAAGCTAACGAAGCGATTAAGAAAAACGAAATCATGAATATTCAAGCAGGTGGCATGACAGTGGGGCAAGCCACCCAATTTTTAAGCAAAAAACTAGACCTCACACCTCTCATTTCGCGGGCATCATGTCACGTGATTGAAAGTGAAGAAAGCGCAAGCCAGGCCCTCTCTATGAGCTTGCAGGCTAGAAAGATTCGTAAACAGCTAGACGAAACGAGACTGTCCATTGTTCGCCCGCATCTTGATTTTCAGAAGGCTATTAACAAGATCGTCAAGGAATACGAAGCCAAGCTAGAAGAAATCGAAAATAATCTAAAAAGCAAACTCGACGAATACCTCCAAAAGTCCGCCTCCACTAATAACGCTTCCTTCATCACCAAATCACAAGAAATGCTCGTCGAAGATGGCAAGCTTACAAAAGTTAAAAAATGGGTTTGGGAATTAGAAAATGAAGCGCTAATCCCTCGCGAATACCTTTCTCTAGACAGCAAAAAGGTTGATGAGGCGGTCAAACAGGGCGTTCGCAATATCACGGGAATCAAAGTCTTTGAAAAAGAAGAAATCAGCATGAGAATCAAAAATTAAGGAGTCTAGCATGAGTCAATTAACCGTTCGAAATTCTTTCGCAATGCCAATCGGCCAAGAGATGGATCAGATCATTTCAGTCTGCAAAGTTTTGGCTACCTGCCCATATTATCAAAAACTCGGGCCAGGCGGAGTTCTTGCAATTTATCTCACAGCTCGAGAGATGAATCTCCCCCTAATGATGTGCCTAAATGGTGGACTGTATACCTTTTCCGGCCTCGTAAGCCTATCTGCACAACTCATGAACATGATGATCGTCAATGCGGGTCATAGAGCAGATGTTCTGCAGCTCGATGAAAAAGCCTGCAAGATCAAATTCTGGAGATCTGATCGACCCAAGGATAACTGCACCTTTGAGTATGAATACACAATCGAAATGGCAGCAAAAGCTGGTTACCTCGGCAAAGACAATTGGAAAAAGACCCCTAGAGATATGGTATACAGCCGTCAAAGTTAAATTCGGATGCGCTGGAAGTAGAGAGCGCAAAAACCATGTCCTT
>CAYVDU010000156.1:0-4018 GCA_964450765.1 uncultured bacterium
ACGCTACGTTGTAAGGAGGGTCTGTTATGACGAGATCGATCAACTCCGAATCGAGAATTTTCTCGATATCACCATGAATTGTGGCAGACCCACAAATGAGCCGATGCTTGCCAAGATCATAAATATCCCCAGGCTTGGTTTTTGGTTCAGTGGGCAGCTCTTCTTCATAGCCATCATCAACGGCCTCGATCTTCTCGGGATCTTTGACCTGGAGCTCATCTTCGGTAAATCCCCAATTGAACAGATCGGATACTTCCCATTCATTAGCCAAACGCTCCCAATCCCATTCTCCCGAATTCTTATTGCTGCGGATGAGGTATTCTTCAGCCTCTCGAACCGTTAGCAGGCGGTTTGGAACTCGAACCTCAATCTCTTCCTTTCCACGCCCTAGCGCCTTTAGCGCCCTAATCCGCATGTGACCAGCCAATATAGTGTTGTCCAGGTTAACAACGATGGTCTCCACATAGTTAAAGCTCTTGAGAGACTGCTTGAGTTTCTCCATTTGATCTTTAGTGATCTTGCGAGGATTTTTCTCATGCTCCTTCAGGTCCTTAATTTTTCTTGTTTCGGTACGCCAAAATAACTCTTCTAAAAGAAGTTCAGATTCTGGTTCAGGGGTCTCAATCTCAAATGTTTGGACCTCCTCTTTCATGGTTTTATTCTTTGTCATTTTATCTCTCTGGTTTAATTTTTTCCGTTTACAGGCCATGTAGGCCATTTTCCTCCAATTACCAAATTGGTAAAAAACGATAGAAAATCGGTAGTTGGGATTTAAGAGAGTAGTTGAGAAAGGGGAGTCGAGGGGTAATTGAGTAGAAGCCGAGAGGCTTAATTAAACTTTGCTAACAATTTCGATAGTAACTGGATATAAATCCTCGACCATCTTTCGCTTTGCTTGACTTAAGGGTGTATCTTTCCCTTTAGTATCGACAAAGCTTACTTCTCCATTCGCATAAAAGACCTGAAAGTCACATACATACCGCACTTTCCCGGGTAGATCGAATGGAATTTGTCTCAGGAAAAACACAACTTCTCCTGTTTTTTGGAGAATTTGAAGCTTATCGTAGTAGCTTCTCTCCAATTTCGATGGAAACTTCTTCCCATCCCTTTCACATGGAATGGCACCAAATTTATGCCTTGGCCGCCTTCCCATATTTCCTTTAAATATGATAGGCATAACTCCTTCTTGATAAACTGAATGTTGAACATCTGACTAACCAAAAAATCTTTTCTTTTTACACTCTACCATCCATATATACTGTATAAGAGTATCATCTTGCAAGAAGATGAATAAGAGAGAATGAGTGTGTATGAGTCGACATCGGTCTCGATTTTTCTTAAGTCTTAGCTCAGCCAGAAATCGGCTTCAAGAAACAGGGCTGGAATCGAATATTAATAATAAGGGAGGGGTGTAGGTCATTTTCAACACCTAAACAAAAAGAAACGCCTCAGGACGTCTTTTTCGATGCCACACCAAAAATGCGCTGGGAAATCTAGTTCAAAGCATGTGACTTTTTTTGGTAGTTCCTGCATCATCTTGGGTCGTTTGCAAGTTTTGAAATTTAAATGTCAAAATCAGGTTGCAAAAAGTCCGGGTGATTGACACAAATCTATGGGCAACGTATGTAAATCTTGTTGAAGAAGAGCGAGCTGTTTCTATGCAGATACGACCGCCCTGTTTTTACTTGGGTTGAAATTAATACTGCTCTACAATGAAATTTTTAAATTCCTGGGACGGACATGAAGCTGAAAGATTGGCTGGAATCAAAATGTATTTCAGTACCTAAATTCTGTAAATATAATGATTTCTGCGAAGAGTCCATTTATGCTTACATTAAAGGCAGTGTCCCACGTTCTAGTATTGCATTAAAAATTGTCAAAGCAACTGCAGGACAGGTTTCTTTAGAAGACCTAGGTCTCGACCAAGAATCTATCGAGAAAGTGCGCCTAAAACAACAAAAGTTGCGAGATAAAAAAGAGCGCCAAAAAGTCAGAAATCTTGAGAAGACACGAGAAGTTTCTGATCCCATACTTACTGCACATGGCGGTTAGTCATTTAAAATTCCACTTCCTTTTTGATTATGAAAGAGAGCTCCACTACATTCCATTTTGACGCGCGTACGACCTAAGCTGTCTTTCTAAATTTCTGTTCTTTCAGAAAAAACCTTTCTGTAGCATGCTTTCTTTTTAAATTGTAGGAATTCCACTGAGATTTTTAGGAGAACAGGAGGTGGCAATGAAACGTTGTTTAATGAGCGTAATGTTAAGTTTCTGTTGCCTTTTACAGAGCGCATTCGCAAAAGAAAGTCCTGTTAGTGCCGCATACTTGGGATCGAGAGAAGGAGATCCTGCGAGCTTAGTCGAAAATGTCAGCACGGTTCATGGCGATTATACGGAGGTTGAAGTTGACCTTACAGTTTCTTCTCCAGACTCGCTAATCCTATCTAGATTCTATAGCAGTAGAGATTCGCTCCAAACAGCTAATTTTGGCGGATGGCGGTTCAATCCTCATTGTTTTCTCTCTATGCAAAAAGACCCTAAGGGCAAATCCTATACGACAGCTGAAGGGAAGTTTGAACGCACTTATGTGTATGTCGGTAATCCCGATGGAACAATTCTGACGTACGTCGGATGGCAAAACACAACAAACCCTTCAAAGAAGTCCTTATTTAAGATTGATCCGGAAGGGGAGGTAGCAGGAATAGCAAATACAGCTAAAGGGACTATCAGTTGCTGGACAAACCTGAAGAATAATGAACTCTATTTTGATCCACAAACGAATGGCTTTGAACTGCTTCTCTGTTCAGAAGGAAAGCGTTCTTATAGCAAACATCCTTCCCTTGATGTCTATTTTATCACGCAAGAAGTCCTTCCGAGCGGTAATAAAGTCTTCTATGAGTTCGATGAAAAAGGGCAACTCTCTTTCATCAAAGAAACCAACGCTTCTGAAAAGAAAGTGCTGGCCTGGATCAAAATCGAATATAGAAATGGGATTCATGTTGAGACAAGCGACGGGAAATCTGCCGAATATCATTTTAGCCAAGATTCCTCAGGCGCAATGCTCTTAAGCGAAGTGATTAGATCTCACAAGCCGAGCTTATCCTACCAATACCAAGTTGTAGGCAACCAAGCTCTTCTGACGAGAAAAACCCTGCCTGAGGGACGTTTTGTCCAAATCGATTATTACACGGACAAAGCACAGAAAAACAAAGTCAGATCCGTAACTACTCCAGCCGAATCAGGGGGCATGGCAAACGTTTTATTCTCCTATGGAGACGATTACACAGAAGTCGACGGGCCTGGAAAACGCAAGGCAGTATATCGATTTGATGATGATTACCAGCTGGTTGCTGTAGAACAATACCTAGATGGATCCCCTTATCGGATTCACAAGAAATCATGGGGAACAAAAAGCGATGCTGGGAACCTTATCTCTACGTCTGTTGAAGACGCAGGTGGCAATATTTTCTACTACAAGCACTTCACTTACGATAACAAAGACAAAGGAAATATTGTTGAAGAAAGAGAATATGGAGACGTCATAGGTTTAGGGGCCATCTCTTTGAATGTTGATGACAGTGGCCTTGTCACAAATCAAGATGGACACATCAAGAATTATGCCTATTTCTCTGGCAAAAACACTCATGGTTTTTTCCAAACAGATGCCAAGGGAACCGGAGTCAAGTATTGGTACAAAAAAGGGACTAATCTTCTCCTTAGAAAGTTCATTTTGACAAAAGGGTCTCCTGACTCGGAAGAGGAAGACTATAGGTCAGGCATAAAAGAGAGACATTTCTATGCCTATAACGATGATGCCGCTCTTATTCAAGTGATCGTCGATGATGGCAAAGAAGGAACCCTCAAAGACGATTATGGGGTTACCGAAAGGACCGTCACTCGCATTTCTCCAAAGCAAGAGCTCCCTAATGTCGGGGCTCCTGAAGTAGTCGAGCAGAAATACAGCTCTACAGATGGGAAATCAGAATTTCTCCTAAGAAGAACTGTCAATCAGTTCGAT
>CAYVDU010000157.1:0-1726 GCA_964450765.1 uncultured bacterium
AGTGAGTGTTGCTAAAATATGGATCTGTACTTTATCAAACCCTTCTTTCTCAACAAGCCTTACAAGCTCATCACGGGCCGTTGCAGCATAAGAGCGATACAAATCAAGCTGCGAATCGGAGAGTTGGCAATGGTATACAATTTCATCAATCGGAGGCAGATCTTTAAGCACATCGCTTTTCATACGACGCAAAATAAAAGGAGAAATTTTACGTCTTAGATAATTCATATTCTCTACTTGCACAGCGCCGCTAACACGAATATATTTTTCCATAAACCGATCAAAAGTACTCAAGAATCCCGGCATTAAGAAATCCATAAGACTCCATAAGTCCTCCAAAGAATTTTCAATCGGAGTTCCGGTCAAGATCAAACGATGCGCAGCCTGGATCATCTTTACAGATTTTGCATTGCGCGTTCCCCGATTTTTAATATGCTGCGCTTCATCTAAAATGACGTAGCTAAAGTTCGCCTGGCAATACATCTCAATATCTTTTTGGAGCAACGTATAAGAAGTAATTACAACATCAAAATCTTCCACTTTCTGTAAAAGCTTTTTTCGCTGGCTCGGAATTCCATCAACAACCGCCGCTTTCAATTTAGCATTGAATTTATGGATCTCTTCTTTCCAATTATACAACAAAGAAGTCGGGCAAATAATCAAAGAACGGGCTTTTTCCACAATCGCATGATGCTGTGTGATCGCAGTAATGGCTTGGAGTGTTTTCCCAAGACCCATATCATCTGCCAAAATACCGTTCAAATACATCATACGAAGCCGCTCTAACCAATGAACGCCTTCCACTTGATAAGGTCTTAGATCCGCGCGAATCTCTTTCGGTACATCCGATGCATTCAACGCCACCTCTCCGAGCATTTGACGGCGAATTTCTAAAAGCCTAGGCGACATTTCAAACTGAACAGGCAGACCTTTAAATGCATCGGGATCAATCGTCACCAAATTCCAAAGCGGCCTATTTTCGGTGTGATCGCTGAGCTGCTTAATTCCAAGTTCATCAAATAACTGAACTAATTTCCCAATCCGATCTAAGTCAAGAACCAAAATTTTAGAAAAACGGGAACTTTCTTTTTTTGGTTTGCCTGCATCTAACTCTAAATAAGAACGTTTTGCAGCAACACACTCCCAAAGAAGATCCAATTTCACACCGCGAAGAGCTCCATTGACCTTGAGATCGACTTCATAGTATCCCATGGACCTACTTGCATCAAGACGAAGAACAAACTGCGTTTCGTCATAAAGAAATTGGTCTAGTAAATTTTGAGGACACTCAAATTGCACTCGATGCTGATTGCGAGGAATGACTCCCGTCATAAACTCAACAATTTTTTTCTCTGTTTTTGCAATGTAAATCCCTGTTTGTTGATTAAAAACAAAATCCTGAAATAATTCTTCAATAATTTGCTGCTCTTCAACCAGATTTCTAGCCAAAACCCCTTGCTTCATGACAAATGTCTTAATATCCTCGAAACTCAATTTAGAAAAAGTGGCAGGAACTTCTTTCCCTTCGTAGGAAAAAAACAAACTCGCTTCTAACTCTCCATCAAGGTACGACAAATGACAACGAGCACCTAACTTACCGGCAAAAGGCAAAGTCACAAATTTTTCCAAAATCCCCACGTTCGTCACTTCTGCAAAATGCTTTAATTCGGCAAGTCCATTCTCTACAAACGTCCCAAATAAGGGTTCAGGAATGGTCATTTCCCGA
>CAYVDU010000157.1:1736-3998 GCA_964450765.1 uncultured bacterium
CGTCCTTTTGATGTGAGGCAAGAAACGATGATATGTATCTTGATAGAGCATTCCAGGCTGAACGCAATCAAAAAGAACAACATCATCAATACTTAAAGCTGTATCCTGAGCAAAAATTTGCGGTTTTAACAAGATTTTTGCAGAAGGAGGCTCTATATACTCCAGAGAAAAACGGAGAGTCACCGGCGCCACGGAATAACGGAGCGGCGTTTCTAAAGAACCCAAATACAAACAAGGCAAAATGGGCATTTCTTCTTCTCGGCTCTTAAACCCTCTCGGCTGCGCTGAAGACTGCGCAATATCATATGTTTTAGCAAGAAGAATGCCAAAAATTTCAGGATCCACCTGCGCAATTCTTTGCGCTCTTTCATTTTGAACATTCTCTGCAATACGGCCATGAGCCAAAATCAACTGAAGCAACTGACTACCGATGGCATCAAAACAGTTCAATGAAAAAAACAAACGCTTTCCCGCAACAAATAAGGGCTCTTCATAACGAACTGCATCCAAAAATGCCTTCAACTGAGCAATCTGCAATGGTTTTGAGCGAAAAGGCAACCGAAGGGCCAATTGAAACTCTACTTTTGTTTTCTTATCTCCTTGCAAAAGCGTTTGAGGATTAAAAATCACAGCAAGCTCAGCAGAAGATTGTAAACCCTCTCCTTTAGATGGCAAAAAGAAAGGTGAATGAGAAAAAATATCTGCAGCAACCACATACTCTTGCAATATCTGCTTTTGATAGCGGGCATCCTGCTTAAAGACCTCTTTCGTCTCCGCCTCTTTAATAGCCTCAATTAATTCTTTTTTCTCTTCAACATCCAAATGATCGTTTTTCGCAATGTCTTCTTCTTTAGAATATTCCACTAAAAGAGAGTCGATTTTATCTTCGAGATAAAAAATAAGGGCGGCTAAATGCTGGCAATCGTAACGGCACGGACAATCACAGTTCGTATGAACGGCTGCCGACTCAAAACGATCTACTTCGATTTCACTTTCATATGTATTTTCAAAATTACCAAGAACTCGGCTATTAAACCGAATCGTTTCGTTATCTAAACGGATAATCTTCGCAGAAACAATTTTTTGTCTTTCATAAAGCTGCTTCCCTTCTTTCAAAACAGCAGGGGAAAAATCTTGTTTCATCTTGCGAAAATTTAACATACAAAATCGCCCATTTCGGAGTGTTATTTTTTACAAATTGCCCGTCAATCTTACGTCTTGATTTTTCAGGCCGGAGTCTTAGGTTTACCTTTTTTTTAAAACCTTCGCAATGAAAAAATTTGAATACCTAAGTTTACGAGAGAAAAAGCTCAATTTTCAAAAAAAAATTTACACAAAAAGAACAAGCTGATAAAAACGATGGCTCTCTTTCAAAAAAAAACAGAACAGAGTCTCAATGACCTTAACTACACTGCGCCAAATCAACCCTACTGCACACGGATTCCACGAATTGCAGTGTTCTCTTTGTCTTGAGGTTCCAGGCCAACAGGATCCTGTTGCTTTTTATGGCTGCCAGCCGTCAGGCTCTACTTTTGCTGGACACCACTACTGTTATCCATGCCTTGACAAAGCCGTCCATACACATGGTTTGATCTTTTGTTCTACATGCAACGGACTATTTCAAGAAGTTGTGACCACAGATGGTCATCCATTTCCTTTAATTACAAATGCCAATCAAGCTCAGGTAGATAGAAATATTGACAACAGACTTAGAAGAGACAATAACCCACTTTTTGCTGCAGAACTGGTGGGATCAGCATCACCAGACCAAGCAAGGCGCATCCGACGCATATTCTGTGATATACAAGCAGAGCAAGGGAATATAGAAGCCCTCGAAGACTTTGAAAAACGACGTGGAAAATTACCTCCAGAAACTCTAGGACACCTTCTCATCTCCGCAGCCGCACGAGGACATAATTCATTTGTCGAACAACTCTCTGAAAGAGAAGATGTGAGATCAGAGGCAAAAGGAGTCGCCTTAATAGCAGCCTCTCAAAGAGGACACCACAGAGTAATCCCCCCCCTTCTCCTCGATGGAAACATCCCAGAGGAATTCAAGGACACCGCAAAACGGGAAGCCCAGCAAGCAGGTCATGTATTATGCCAAGCAGAATTTTCTTCGTTTTTTGACAGAATGGCGCTTCAAACCCAAGTATTGTTCTTTGATCTTGGACAACTTTTTAAAACGTTTATTTAATAAACTTCGATATATACCCGTTCCAGTTGAAAGGCACCCATTGGGATTGATTCAAAGTGCCGCGA
>CAYVDU010000158.1:0-3995 GCA_964450765.1 uncultured bacterium
GGAACGTATTTGCTATCATTTCGAAACAATTCATAGCTCATAATCCCTGGTATTTGATCCACAAGAGGCCTTGTTTTTTCAAGAAGAGCTAAATAATCTTGACCGTTTTTTTTAAAATATATGATGACAATATGTCTTATCATGGGATTTCCCTAATTTCTCTGACTCTTAAAATTTTGCACTTCGAATCCAAAAATAGAAGCTCCCATCTTCCAGGCATCCCTAGGAAGATGCCCCTTCAAACAGGCATTTTCCAAAAACACATCTACACTCCAACCATTTTGTACAGCAACATAAGGCAGCAACAGTCCCACCTGATCTTCAGAGACAATCATTAAGCCATGTTTCCCAATTTCAATCTGCGATATATCCATCAACTTAGGAGATGTCAAAATAGAAATCTCTATCGTAAGAAGCGGAATTTCCCAATCACAAACAGGATCAAACCGAACATCCTTCAGAGCTGCTTTTAGGGTTGCGTCCACAACCATTTCTTCCAAAGGTTTTCCCGGATGAATGCAACCAATACAACCTCTTAAAATATTCTCTTTCCATAAAGACACAAAAAGGCCTCGATGCTCTTTGAGACGAGAAGACGATTGGATCCGAGGAAATAAGCAAAGTCTTCTTTGAGAAACCTGTAAGGCATACTCAGCAAGCTTCAATAAATCATCACCCTCTGCCTCAGTGAAAAGATCTTGTTTTCCCATAAAACGCATTATATCTAATGTTTATTCAACTTTCATCAAGGTCTGGGATGAAACATTTTAAAAGCAGCTTTGAGCCTGCCGCCTGTCACATGAGTATATCGATCTGTCGTCCCAATATCCTCATGTCCTAGCATTTCCTGAATCAAGCGCAAATCGGCTCCTTTTTCCAAAAGATGAGTGGCAAAAGAATGACGCAACGTATGAGGAGAAATCGATTTTGAAATATTTGCAAGACGCGCATAATGCCGGATCTGTCTCCACACAGTCACTCGATCAATGGGCTTTCCTCTCAAAGAAACAAAAAGAGGAGCACTTGTTTCTTCTTGCGCCTTGCGAAAATGCATCAAGTAATGATCTACCGCGGCAATCGCTTGTTTCCCAACTGGAATCAGCCGCTCTTTTTTCCCTTTGCCTTTGACTTTGACAAAAGAATCACTTAAATCTTGCAATCTCAAAGAACAAAGCTCTGAGACTCTCATTCCTGTTGCATAAAGAAGTTCTAAAATCGCTGCGTCTCGAGCCCCCATTGGATCTTCTCGAATTGGCTGCATTAGCAAAGCATCTACCTCTTCAATCTCCAACACTTCAGGAATGAGCTGCCATATCTTGGGAGTTTCTAAATATCGACTTGGATCTAAAGAAAGTAAGCCTTCTCGTTTTAAAAAACGAAGAAATATTTTCACAGAAACTAGCATCCGGCAAATCGATGAGGTTGCATACCCCTTTTTTTGCAGCATCTGCAAAAACTGCACCACATCGTCAGAGGAAATGTCTTGATAGGGTTTTTCTTTTAGAAACTGAACAAAACTTAAAGCATCGCGTCGATAAGCGCCGACGGTGTTTCCTGATTGCCCTTTTTCAGAGAAGAGATAATCGGCGAAATCCTTGATGACGGCTTTGTACATGAATCTGTGCTTACTCTATCAATTCGATCAGAATTAGAGAACCACTTATTTCTAAATTCCCACAACTTTTCACCGAAAAATGAATCATCCCCCTGATACCCGTACATTCGAGGGATTTTCACCCAATATTTTTGCGTAGCTACAACCAAAGATAAAGAAGCAGAAACAATGCCCAAAACAGGAGACACTAAAGACTCAGAGCCTAACACATGAGAACAAACAAAGGCTGCAATGGCAAGAACAAGTAGAAAAGCGCTAAAAACGTAAGAACCTAATTCTATTAAATTCGATTTAGAGACCTGAGAAACAATTGCTTTTGCATCTTCCAATGCTTGCGGATCTTCGTTTTTTACCTTATCTAAAAATTCATCGGTAATGGTCTTTGCAAAAACGGCACCATTTTTCATCGATGTGCACATCTCAAATCGATCCCATTTCCTTTGCAGAGCCAGTTTCATTTCTTCTTCTGGATCTCGATTTTCAAGCTTTGCCTTTGCCAAAATTTCTTCCGCCTCAAACTCACTTAAAGTCACCTGCTGACGGATCCAAAGAAGAGCTTCCCTGCACTTCTGAGCTTCACTGACATCTTTTTGATCAATAATCTGATTGAGTTCAAAACGAAATTTTCCAATCACTCCAAGATGGTATGCCGTATGAATAGACTGCACTCCAATCAAAACTCCACCTAAAATCGATAAAGGCGATGCTACTGATTTCACTAAATCTGCATTCGATGTCAATTTTGCAGAAGCCTCTGTTAATTCTAGTCCTCCGGCAGCTACAATCCCAACTCCGATCAACCCCGCCGCCAAAGAAAGACACTTCTCTTCTCTATTTTGATGAGAACATGCTTTTCCCCATGAACGATATGTGTCTGGAAGAGAAAACAAACCGCCTAAAATATCTAACGATCCATTCAACTCACCGAGACTTGCAAGAACCTTAGATCGATCTAAAAACGAAAAGCCGGCCACTTTTTTGCTATTAAGATCAAGAGCTAGCTGGTTTCGCATTACAGCGCCCCCTGCTCCGAAAGACTTCATCATTGTTTTAGCATCTGAAGGCAACTTCCACCCTTCCGTCTCTACATTTTCCTGATTCGCCGCCTCTTCCGCCTTAGCAAACGCCTTCGATACCTTATCTGCACAAACTTTTTGCCGTTCTGTCAAAGACGAAATGCGCTCCCCCAATCCTTTTCGATCCACTTCAGCACTTGCCAATCTTCCAAAATCTAGAAGTTTTCCAAATCGACTGCGATGAGACAACAAAGTTTTTCCATCTTCAACAACGACATTTTCAGATCCCACTTGGACGCAAATCCCATCTTGCAGATCCACTGTCATTTTAAGAGGAACCTCTTCATTTAAGCCGCCCACTCTCTGTAACGCTTGCTCTACTTTCGAATCTTTCAAAACACTTTGCATTAATTTTTGCATTTTCTCTCTAAGATCTGAAGAAACGTTCAAAGCAGCACCACCCGACGCTCTTTGCGTACCTGAAGAAACTAAAGAAACGTCTTGAATTGTCCAATTCGTCATAATTTCACATTAATTATTCGTATATTATACTAAATATAAACTAAAACAGAAATACGAACAATAATTACAAAAAGAAACAAAACATTTAAAACAACAAAATATTAAATATTTTTCTACCCTTGAGTCTTTTTCAATATATTGTTATGAAGAAGCAAGAAAGAATTATGAAAAAAGAGCCTGTCATTTCAAAGCACCAAGAACCTTTTCGAGCCATCCTCTTGTTTGGTCCTCCAGGCTCCGGGAAAGGAACAATAGGAAAGTTTTTAAGCAGCGCAGGCAACCACTTCCACCTCTCTTCCGGAGATATTTTTCGAGGTCTTTCCCCGGAATCTCCAGCAGGAATGCTCTACCATGATTATGCCAGCAAAGGATTATTACTCCCGGACGAAATCACACTTGAAATTTGGCATCAATTTGTACATGGCCTGATCGCAACAAATCGATACTTTCCCAAACAGCAACTCCTTCTTTTAGACGGTCTGCCTCGAACGATCCATCAAGCAAATCTCCTTGCAAAACACATCCAAATAGAAAAAATCATTGTCTTGGAAATCAAAAACAAAAGAGAACTGATCAAACGAATTCAAAGAAGAGCGCTCCTTGAAAAAAGAATGGATGATAAGGATGTCCAGGTGTTAGAAACTCGCATGGACGTCTATAACAAGGACACAAGCCAACTTCTCAACCACTATCCTAAACGCCTACTTGCCCATTTTAATGCAGATCAAAAGCCCCTCGAAGTCTTAAGAGACATTCTGATTGAACTGTCTTCCACGCTCTCATAATGCTATAGTGGTTTCAATGAAAAATTGCATAGTTTGGCAAGTGCGAAAGCTGCCGAA
>CAYVDU010000159.1:0-3991 GCA_964450765.1 uncultured bacterium
CATCTCCCCCGGTAAAACAACTCCCGCCGAGCCCTCCGGAAGAAAGTCCATATTTGTCTTTCATCTCTTGCGAAATCATTCCCATCGAAAGAATCGATGCAACTCGTTTATACAGTTCCTGATCATCATGATAGGCGCCCGTAATGGCTGCAGTGAGCACACGGCCTCCAGCCTGAAAAACCTCATCTGAAAGCCCTACAATTTGATATCGAATCCTTCCAGGCAGAATTTCATACGGCTTCATTTTCTCAAGATACTTCTCAAAAACATCTTTCATTCGAGGCGCTTTTTCAATCATCTTCGCTTTCAAATCAACAATAGATAGAGAGAAAAATTCCTTATCTCTTTCAAAAGGCGTTGCTTCTTTGGGGAAGAAACTGCGGAATAAAAGACCTATTTTTAAACGCTCTAAATCCATAGCGCTGGACACGCAAAGCGTTGTATCCAACCCGGTAAATGCTAATAGTTCGTGCAAATCATAAATGGTCTTATCTTTTTCCATTCGAACAGTGATTTTATTATAGAGATTCGGCATTTGAGCAACACCGCCAATCAATATCGTACCTAAACCGCACACGTCCACTTTATATGATGGATTTAAGTCTTCTGTCATAAAACCATGTGGCTTTTCTACATAAACAGCTTTTGCATGAGAGCCCGTCAGCCGCAAAATCTCTTCGACTTCTTTTGTATTAAGTTTGGAAAGCTCATTCAATATCGATTGAAGCTGGTCCCGAAAGGCATGATTGATCTTCCATTCGCATTCAACCATCTCCTTGCCATCTACTTGCACATTGCGAAATGTTAAATTAGCCCCTTTTACAAGCTCTTTGCCAAACCCATGAAAATGAGATCCAAACTCATAATCTTCTTCTAAATTGCTTAAAATCACTTTTTTATCTTCAATCTTGCCCTGCAGATCGTTCAGAGGATGTTCAATCAAATGACGAACTTCCCTCCCTTTCATCGCCCTCTGTATGAGATTTTGATATTTTTGAAGAGTTAAATAAAAATTTCTTCGATCAATGAGAAGTTTAACGTCTCTTGCTTGCTTTAGGTGCACACCCATCATCAACATCTTCGCCGCCGCTTCCAGATATCTTCCTGAAGAAATTTCTTGGCGCGCCTGATACACGCATTTCGATGCTTGAATCAATGTAAATACAAGCATGAGCTCTAACGATCCTGTCAGCATAAACCCAAGATACAAAAAGGATCCAAGAGCCTGGATGATCTCATTCATCGCTTTGCCATATTCTCCTTCTCTCAAATAGCAAACAGCATGAATCACTCCTTTACCAAGATCCACACTAGTGATCACAAAAAGACCTAACGTAGAATGAAAAAGAGTAACGCCTACACCTAAAATGGCAAGCGCTACTTCAGAAACTTCTACAGCACACTTCTTCCATTCAGCCTTTTTTTCATGTTCGAGCGCAGAATGAAAATGAGATAAAGTGCGGCATCCTCCGAGACCTAAAGACATCACTTTTCCAATCGGACGATACAAGCTCAAAAAGGGCAAAGCGACTTCAACAACTCGCCTCACTTCCGAAGATCCTATTGAAGGCGCATCAAAGTCATATCGACGATGCTCTATCTCCGGATGAAAAAGACTGTGCTTAAAATAATTGACATAATTCATAATTAGGAAACATTATATGAACAAGAAATATCAAATAAAAGTAAAATAAAAATGAGCAACAAATTAATTATTTTATTCAATATTCTTACTGAATTTTCCCCAGGGGAAGAAAAATGGCTTACACTGCCTCTTGCAGACTCTTACGAATACGAGATCATCAACGATCAAAAACAAGTTTATAACGTTCAGGAATATCGACGCTTTTTTTTAGACCAAGGACTTTCGATTGAACATCTAGAAATACAATATGACATCCCAACGTTTGCGACGATTGAAGACCTCAAAGCATGGATTTTCAAGGAAATGGCGCCTCACACGGATCCGGTGCAAGACGCTCTTTTTGTAGAAACATATTTCGAGCAGATGAAAGAAAAAGGATGGCTTGAATGCGAAGACGGAAAAATCCGTTTTCCGAGAAAGCAACTCTTAGTCCTCCTCCATAAAAATACTCACTGCTTAAAATAATCGACAATCCCTTGTTCCGTTGGTTTCATAGCTTTAGATCCCTGCTTCCAATTCGCAGGGCAGACTTCTCCATTTTTCTCATGAAAAATTAAAGCATCTAAAAGTCTGAGCGTCTCATCTACATTGCGCCCCAAAGGAAGATCATTCACAAGTTGATGCCGAATCACTCCCTCTTTATCAATGAGAAAAAGACCGCGATAAGCAATCCCTTCCTCTTCATTTAAGACATGAAAATGTCTTGCAATCGATTTATTGATATCGGAAAGAATTGGATAAGAAACTCCCTGAATCCCACCTTTTGTTTTGGGTGTATTCAACCACGCGGCATGAGAAAAGCAGCTATCTACAGAACACCCAACCACTACAGCATTTCGTTTTGTAAACTCTTCTAATTTTTCCTGAAAAGCGTGAAGCTCTGTGGGACAAACAAAAGTAAAATCCAAGGGATAAAAGAAAAAAACCACATATTTTCCCAAACAAGATGACAAACTAAAATCATCTAAAAACTGATCTTTTACGACAGCTTTTGCCTTAAATACCGGGGCTTTTTTTCCTACTAATGCCATTTCTTTACTCCTCTATTATATGTTGCAACATATGAATTTCTCTGCCAATGGTTGTCTCATCCCCATGCCCAGGGATGACGCGCGTCTCTTTGGGCAGACAAGAGAGCTTCTTTAAAGACTCTTTCATTTGAAAGGCATCGGAGGTAGGAAGCTCTAAACTTCCAATCGTTCCCTTAAAAAGAGTGTCTCCGGAGAGCAAAAGATTCCGCTTCTTCTCATAATAACAAACTCCCCCCGGAGAATGGCCCGGAGTATGAATCACTCGAAAGACTAAACCCCCTACAGAAATCGCTTCGCCGTCTTTGACAAAATAATCCGCTTGCACAGGTAAAATAGGGACAAACATTGGAATTTTATCACTCCCCGGCTCTACCACATTCAATCGATCTAAAGCATGCACATAGAGTTCTGCACCTGTTTTTTCCTTCAACTCGCAAGCATCCGCAAAGTGATCCCAATGCGAATGCGTTAAAAATATTTTTTCAATATTTAACCCAGCATCGCGCGCCTTTTGGAGAATCCAAGGAGTCGATTGAAACGGAGAATCTACAACAACTGCTTTTTTTGTCGTCTCGCAACCCACTAAAATCGCATTCGTGCGGAACGGACCGAAAGAAGAAACATAAACGATCATTAGACATACCGAAAATGATTCAGATGGAAAATTGCACTGGAGAGGATTCGAACCTCTGACCACCTGGTTCGTAGCCAGGTACTCTATCCAACTGAGCTACCAGTGCGCAGTATCAAGAAAAAAAGACCCTTCTATCATCTATAGATTGCGTCTAAAAATCAAGCTCCAAAAAGAACCCTCAGCCTCTGATACCAAAGCAGCCACTGATTCTTGACTCATTTTGACCACATTTGGACGTCCCTTTTCCTCAAATTCCGGAGGATCAAGAGATACCGCAAATACCGGATCAATCCGTTTACACGCATACTGATGCACAAAATCCACACCCTTAAAAGGCTCAAGAAATTCTTGATGAACCAAAGATTCCCAATCACGATCGCCGCGATGACCCCAGGAACGAACCTTTTTTAACATCTCATCTTTCGTTCGAACCCAACTGTAATGATGAAACATAGGACAACCATCAGGCCCCACAACAAATCTTCTTTTAGGCCCCGGCAAAGAGTCATAAATTGCATCTCTCTCTTCTTTTCGCAATAAAAGAGGCGATTCTAAAGCTCTTTTTTGAACCAAAACCACAGAATCTTCCCAACGATCCGCCTGATAACACGGCTCTCGAAAATACCAGTAATTGGCCATCTTCAAGACCGTATGACATGTGTAATCACTACAGCCCAACCA
>CAYVDU010000160.1:0-3964 GCA_964450765.1 uncultured bacterium
AATTCGGCGCTTTGGCACAGCCAAACTATGCAATTTTTCATTGAAACCACTATATCATTGTCAGGCACCACTTTTTCCCAGATAGGCACCTTCCTTTCCTATTCCGCATAAATCATTTAAATCACTAATTATAAGCAACTTAATAAACACACCTTAACGAGCTAATAATAAATAAATTACATTAATATAAACACAAAAATACCTACATTTTTACAAATAAATTATTTTAATTTATAATATATATAAAACTATTAATTAATAATAATTTATTATGACTCTATTATGCCTAAATTCAACCCCTGAGGTGGCACCAACCCACGGTATTGACGCAGTCACACCTACTACCGAATCAAGCAACAAAACCCCTCCCCAGAGCATTCTCCCAGCAATAGCAGCAATCAAAGCTACCGCTTGCGAGGCAAGCCCCTCTCAGGAGCAAATTCGAACATTTGTACAAACAACTCCTTTATTTGCTTACGTTCGAAACAAAAGCGAAGCTACTGCGAAACTAGAAGCTGTTCAACAAAAAGCAAGCACATCCCTAAAACTTCAGAATTTGGCCCGTCTATTTAACGGAGGCCCCATGACACTAAAGGATCCTCTGTTTGAAGACCCCGACTTTGAAGAGCTTGTCGTTCTTGCTTGTATTTCAGGCAAAATTACAACAACTCAACTAGGAACAGCCTTTTATTGGAAATCAGCATTGAACCACTACAAAGATCAGGAAATTCACGAAGTCCCCCTTTTCCTTACGGGCGGACCAGTTAACCCGGTTGCAAGAGCCTACATGAAGCAAGGGATTGCATCAACACATGGTCGTTTTCCGGATATTTTGAACGATGAACAACTTGATCATTGGTTTGAAGAAATGCGAAAATGCCCCGCCTCGGAGCAAATTTTTCTACATACAAGACGCCGCTCTGCCGGGGCTGAGAGCTTAAATAGGGCCCAGACCTTATATGATCGTGCCTTACTCGTAAATAGTGATTATAATACATCTCCATCAACAACAATAACTGTTATGGACATTATTTATTCCAGTGGTCAAACCAATTTATTTAATCAAATTGAGCTGGAAAAAGACGGAACACACCGTGTGATCCCCTCGATGGGAATGATCTCTACTTTGTTTAACGGAGGCTCTGCAAGAATGGTCGTCCGTTTTGGAATGTCAAAAAGTATGCGTGAAAATGGTCTTCAAGGAGAACGAGATGTTGGTATAAGAAGCTCTTTCGCTAAAACGTTCAACACAGCGGACGGATATGCAGCTCCTTACGAAGAATTTACATCTCATGATTTCTATCATTTCTATATAGCAAATTGCACTCCAAGAGATGCCCAAAAACTCACGATTGATTTAGCTGATACTCTTAGAGAGCACGGAGAAAAAGATCTTGCCGACGCGTGCGAAGATATGGAACATCGTCGATTCCGTCATAGTTTTGATAGCGATGAAAAAGCTGCTGAATTCTTCGTCGATAGCGTGCGTACTTTTGCGGCAGCTGATCTCGGTCGTGAAATATCAGATATTATGAGAGAGGTTATAACCAAGAAAGGTGATCCCGAACAAAAAGAAATTTTACTTCACGATAGAATTAGGGAAAAAATGGCGTTTATCGAAGAGAAAAAAACAAAATTGATGATCGCCCTTAAAGAGACTTTAGAAAAGAAACAATCAAGGTCTAATTTTGAGGATCAAGTTCTGGCTGAAATCGAATGGAGGATGCCTGATTCTTCTACAGAAAAGGCTACGGAAATGCTCGAAGACAATGAAGAGGTTGCTGAAGCCTAAAATATCCCTCAAAAGTTATATCAATGAATTCATACTCATGATATCCTAACCTGCTAAGGACCGCCAAGCGGCATCCTCTATTCAACGGGTTGGGTCTATGGACAAAAGAGCTCTTTTCTTCTCTCTTTCTTTATTTGCTTCTTTCTTCTGCATTCAGACTTGGTTTGATTACCAAAGGACTACAGAAAGAAACGAAAAAATTGCCATCGAAACACAAATCAAGGAAAAGAAAAAGCAAGAAGAACTCTCTCGAGTCGCAGACATCAAAGATTTTCCGATTGTCTCTCTTTTTTCTGATTCACAAGGCCATGAAAAAATTGGATCCGCCATTCTCTGCCAGAACCTATTTTTAACGCTCTCTGAAAATAAAACCCTTCCAGCTCAAATATACGCACGTGATCACGATCAAATCATTGCTCTTGAACAAATCTCCTCTTTTTCAGAGTCGAATCAACCTATTTTTTATCGTCTTCAAGGAAATTCAGAGTCCAAAGTTCAGATCCCATCTCTCGACGCCAGCAATTCTGAGGACTTGCAACTTCTCACGATCAATCCTGAAATTCAAGTCATTGCCTTTGAGCAAAAAGGCTCTGAATTCGTTCCTCTTCATCCGCTAGAGAATGCTGCAATCGCCTTCATCAAAAACAATTCCGGCTATGTCCCTGTAGGAATCTTTGATCCGAATACAAAAAAAATCAAGGCTTTAAGTGAATTCCAAAGACTCCATAATATTGTCCAAAACAATCCCAACATTGCCCCGCCGGAAGCAAGTACAGACGAAGAATTCTATGTTTTAGAAAATGAATATCAGCAGCTTGTTTTCTCTACGAAAGGCGGCGCGCTCGCAGAAATCAATTTACCTCAAAAAACAAAAACAAATCCTCACAGCATCATCAAAGAAATCGATTTTGATCGTCAAATTATCGCTCAATCTCCAGCAAACGCATATTTTCCTCTACGAGCTCATTATCGTATTTCAGAAGACGGACAAACCTCCTTCACCCAAGACCGAATGTTCGGAGGATATTATCCATTGCTTCGCCGCCCGATTGTTAAACAGGGAACTCTCGCCTCTTTTCCTTCTGAATATTATTCTCTTGCCATTGTAGGCGACGATCCAACGCTTGCCAATCTAAACTACCGAGTGACTCGTTTTGAAACGAACCTCATTCAATTTGAAGCAAAAAACGGCAACCGAAGAATTACGAAAACATTTTCTATTCCTCAAGAAAGAAGAGGGCCCTACTGCTTTGATCTCGATATTCAAATCAGCGGAAATCAAAATGGTCTTTGGCTAAGCTCAGGGGTCCCCGATATAGAAATACTTGCAGATTCTTACGCTCCGCTTCTCCGCTTTCAATTCACTAAAGGAGCTTCATCCGATGTAGATACGATCGATCTGCCTCGAAAAGATGTTATCTCTTATCCGGACACCAGGCCAAACTGGATTAGTAATTGCAACGGATTTTTAGGAATCATCCAACAACCTTTAAATCCACTCAGTCCAGGTTATAGAGTATCTCAAATCGATGGATCGACGCTGCCAACAAGACTTTCTCTCATCGACAGTTCTTATCAGTTATACCCGGCATCAAAATACCCGGGATATACAACAGCGCTGCCTTTAACCTCTTCCAGTTTGCAGTTCCGCATTTTCGCGGGGCCCTATGACGAAAGTCTTTTAAAGCAATTGGATGAACTCTACGATGACCCTATCAACCATTATAATCCTGAATTTGCCTCTGCACAAAAAATTCAAGGTTGGTTTTCTTTTATATCAGAGCCTTTTGCTAAATTCTTGTCTCTTCTGATGACTCTTTTTTATACCATCTCGCGTTCTTGGGCGGCTGCCATTATTCTTCTGACCATCGCACTAAGAGCCATGATGTATCCGCTCAACAATTGGTCCATCAAAAGTTCTTTAAGAATGCAAGAATTAGGACCCAAGGTAAAAGCGATCCAAGATCGATATAAAAACGACCCTAAAAAAGCCCAAATGGAAGTCATGAACCTCTATCGCTCATCTGGAGCGAACCCACTCACCGGCTGTCTTCCAATGCTTTTACAAATCCCTTTCCTGATGGGTATGTTTTATCTATTAAAGTCTAGCTTTTCGTTAAGAGGCGCTCCGTTTATCTTGGGATGGATTGACGATTTAGCAGCTCCCGATAT
>CAYVDU010000161.1:0-3914 GCA_964450765.1 uncultured bacterium
CCAGGAGTATCAGCCGATGCATGACTTGGAATACCTCCTGGAAATGAGAACTGCTTAAAAAGATGTTTTAATCCTTTTTCATCTTGTGTGATGTGAGGGTAAAATTCACTATAGCTGCCCTCTAAATAGGTATTCGCAACAAGAGCAGGGCCTCCATGCCCTGGGCCTGCAATAAAAATAGCGTTGAGATCAAATTTTTTGATCGCGCGATTCATATGAACATAGAGGAGATTTAAGCCGGGAGCTGTACCAAAATGTCCAAGAAGACGCGGTTTAATATGGTCTAGTTTTAGAGGTTCTTTTAAAAGGGGATTGTCCAAAAGGTAGATTTGGCCCACAGAAAGATAATTTGCAGCTCTCCAATACGCATCGATAAGCGCAAGTTCTTTTTCACTTAAAGTTTCATGCATGATGAGCCTCTTTTTTACAAATGACTGTATCAATGACTTTTTCTAAAAATTGACGAGGAATAAGGGGCGGCGTTTCTGCGAGCGCTTGATGATATAAGACCGTGGATGGGGTTAGTCCTGGCAGTGTATTGGCTTCAATGAAAATCATTTGTCCCGTAAAGCGATGAAAAAAGATATCAATTCGGGCATACCCTTGAATGTTTAAGACTCGAGCTGTTTTTTCGATCATTCTTTTCAATTTTTCTAGAAGAAAGGAAGACAGAATGCTTTCTGGAGGGGGAGTGATGTTCACTCCTGTTCCCCCTTGGAATTTTTCTTCCAGACTCAGAACGCTTCCTTCGGCGATTGTAATACTTGGATTTAATGATCGATACTGATGATTTTCTTCTAACACTCCAACAGTGAGTTCAATCCATCCTGTTTTGGTCGCTATTGAAAGATCATTTTTATCAATCATGATCAAATCTGTTTCAATATAGGGTTCTAATAAGAAGTCTTGAGAAGAAGATGGCATTTCAATAGGAGCGGCCTGCCTTGCAAAAGAAAAAGGGGGAATATGTCCTATTTTGTTTTTCACGAAATGAGCATATCGATTGAAATCATCTTGACTCTCTAAAAGTACAATGCCAGCAGAACATCCATCTTCTTTAGGCTTAATAATGAGCCTGGTTGCATGAAACTTTTCTTTTGTTCTGTCAAAAATATGATCAAGATTCGTATTTGAGAAAGAGATTATTTCTTTAGGTAGTGAAAAAATATCCGGATCTTTTTCTTCTTGGATCTTTTTCCCACTGATGACTTTATCCATGCACAGTTGAGACGTGATTGCATTGGATCCGTTAAAAGGGATTTGCTGTTTTTCTAATTTTGATTGAAGTGTTCCATTTTCTCCGAAACCTCCATGAAGCGCAATAAAAACAAAGGCGTTCTCTTTTTTTACAAAATCAAGCCATTCATCAATTGACAATCGAGGATTTTGACTCATCAAACAATTTGCCAAAACTTCTTCAACAGTGTGGTTCAATGCAAAGCTATAAGGGAGCTTCCAAATACATTCATTGATATCTAAAAAAAAGGGAATAGACTCATATTTTTCAGAATAAATGAGTTTGAGCCATACATTTGTTCCGCTCATTAAAGAGACCTGTCTTTCAGCATTTTTCCCGCCAAAAAGGACAAATACTTTTCGCTTTTCTTTTTTCTTTAATGGTTCTTTAAACGGGAATGCAATGGAATGTCTTTTACAGGCATTTTCAATGACTGCTGAGAGAATTTCTTCATGAGTAAAGCCATCAACAGAGGCTTGTCTAAATAAAAAGCTGTTTTGTTCCAGTCCACAGGCGATATTAAAATCAGAAAAATAAATCGCCTCATTCGGCATAACCCACCCGTCGATACGAATGAAATCTTGTATCTTCAGTTTTACAAACAACTCTTTTGCTTGAGCCTGAATTTGATCAATGACATTTTTTGCAAAACGAGGAGGCGTGTGATAAGCCGTCTGGTTCGTCGGGAGATATTTTTTTCGATAATCAAAAATCTGATGATTTTCATAAGAAATTTCAATTTCTGTGGGAGTTAAAGCAATCAGACCCTTTGAAGGATGATCAATGACAACAACAGTGAATTCTTTTCCTTGGCAAAATGGCTCTAAAAGAACGTGCTTATCTTCGAACAACGAAAAAAGATGAGCGATTTTTTTTTCCGCGTCTTCTTGGGTATTCACAGAATAAACACCAATGGAAGATCCTCCGGAAGAAGGCTTTATGATTGTTTTTTCATGAATAGAGGGTATTTTTTTAGTTTTTGGCGTAATCACCACATACGGGTGTACCGGGAATCCCAATTTCTTAAGCTTTTTGTTGGCTTGATGCTTGAAGAAGATTTGTCTGCAAGTCGTGTGATCTGATCCAATAAAAGCAATATTATTTTCTTCTAAAAATTCCTGAAGATCGCCATCTTCTCCGAAAGGACCGTGAATCACAGGAAAAACAAGATCAACACTCTTTAAATGAGTAATCAATTCTTCCATTTCCAGTTTTTCTGCAATTTGTTTGAGTTTGAAATCAAAATCAGATGGGGTATTTGAATATAATTGAGACGTAGAGATCTTGTGAAATTGCTTTTCTTGATCTACATAAAAGGGAAAAATCTCAAAGCGATTTAAGGGGAGATGATCGAGTAATGATCTGGCAGAATTTAAAGAGATCCCACGCTCTAGAGAAGGACCTCCGCAAATGATAGCAATTTTAATCATAAAATCAACGTTATCGCGTTGATTTAAAATTCTGCAATCAATTATTTGAGCATCTCAAAGAGATCTCTAATTTTCTAAAGCAGGCATAGCCGTCGACATGAACTCCAAATAAAACAAAACCCCAATAAGAAGATTGACAGCCGCCTCTAGTCTCTTTGGATCGCAACTTTGAAAGATTTCTGCTAAATCTGCTTCTGAAAGTGACCGACCTGATACAATTTTAAAAAACAAGCTTGAAAAGAGGGATTGCTCAAAGTCGTTGCCGATGAGATTATATGAAGGTGGATTTCTAAATAAAGATATTGACTCAACATTTGTACACATTAGATTAAACCTCGTTTTTTCTGACTTCATTATAAACAAACTAATTAAAATTAACAGCAAAAGTAATTTATATTATTTAATCCATAAAAAAATAAATCTATAGAATCATTTTCCAATAAATGTTATGGATGAAACTGCATGCAACGATTTACAAACGTCCACTTTCCTCGCATATATCCAACCCTTTGGGATTTTTTACTCTGGAAATTAGGCGTTTATCGATATTCTAAAGAAGAGATCAATCCTCCTTCAAATTTTTCTTATCCATCGGAAATCCCTCGTTTTTCCAACCATTCGTCGTATGGAGTTTGGATGGGGCATTCCTCTTTTTTGCTTGCATCGCAAAATTTACATTTCTTAACAGATCCTGTATGGAGTTCTTATTGTAGTCCGATTCCTATACCCATGTTTAAACGAAATACTCGCCCTCCTGTTGCTTTAAAAAATTTGCCTCCTATTGATTCTGTTTTAATTTCTCATAACCATTACGATCATCTCGATGAAAAAACCGTTTTAGTCTTGCATGATCTAAGTCCTGAAATGCAATGGATTGTGCCTAAAAAATTGTCTTCTTGGTTTTTAAAAAGAGGAATTTTCAATGTTGTTGAGTTAGGTTGGTGGGAGTCTTTCAATGGCAAAAAATTTCGCATTACAGCAGTTCCTGCACAACATTTCTCTGGGAGATCTCTTTGGGACAAAAATAGAACCCATTGGAATGGCTATGTTGTAGAAATTGGTCTGAAAAAATTCTACTTTGTTGGAGATACGGGATATAATCAGCACGATTTTAAGGAAATTGGTAATCATTGGAAGGGGATTGACCTGAGTTTGATTCCAATTGGCGTTTATGTCCCCAAGAAATTCATGTCTCCCATCCACATAAACCCTCAGGAAGCAGTGCAAATTCATCAAGACGTTCGATC
>CAYVDU010000162.1:0-1157 GCA_964450765.1 uncultured bacterium
CATCGACGACTCAATGGAATCAGATATCACGGCCTCTGATTCATTAGACACATCCAGAGCAACAGACTCTTCACCTATACGGTCTGCACTCGCAACTTCTTCAATTGACAATTCGACAGAATCAGATATCACAACGGCCTCTGATTCATTAGACACATCCAGAGCAACAGACTCTTCACCTATACGATCTGCACTCGCAACTTCTTCAATTGACAATTCGACAGAATCAGGTATCACGACCGCGCCTGATTCATTAGACACATCCAAGGCAAGAGGCTCTTCACCTATACAATCTGCACTTACAACTTCTTCCGTCGACGATTCGACAGAATCAGATATCATAACCGATTCTGATAGTATCTCTTGCATTCCCGCTGATTTATTTATCAAAAAATCCCAACACCGTCCTGCAAAATTTTTACGCTGAGATAACAGACAACCCTTTAACAAAGAAAAAGAAAACGTCTGTTGACACTTTTTACGCATCCATTGCAAAAATCCATCCTTTTTCAGATAGACTACATCCAATCCTTCAGAAACAGATGCCTGAGATAACTCTGATGCAGGATCAGATACTACCATTGAGTCTGGTCCATTCGACACCTCAGAAACAAATTCTTCATTTACCTCATCAGAACGAACAAATTCTTGCGACTTCACAAAATCAAATCCTATGACCGCTTCCGAACTATTCAGTAATGAAGGGACTTGCTCTTCATTGAACACATCATTCACAGTTGATTGAACCACCTCTTGTTGTTCAATATAATCGGAGGCAACAATTGACTCTGGAATGTCCAAATCAAAACAGATCTCTTCCTCAGAAGAACTATTTAATGTATCTACTTGATCAACACCCTCTTCGAGCTTCCGCTGACTTACTTTCTCCGCCGAATCAAGACTTACAACCTCTGCATTATTAGAAATGGATGGATCTTCTTTTCGAATGGCAAAGACTTCTTGAGGATTATCTCCGTTCAATTCAAAAGAATCTCCAAACACAATTTCAAATACTTGAACATCATTAGGTAATACACTTTCTTCTTGAGCAACGATCTCTTCAGTTTGCTTTGGAGATTCTATCTCTGCGCTCGCTACCGATCCTTCCACAGTGCCCGGCAATACATCTTCTTCTCTGGCAATGATCTCTTCAGTCT
>CAYVDU010000162.1:1257-3914 GCA_964450765.1 uncultured bacterium
TCTCTGGCAATGATCTCTTCAGTCTGCTTTGGAGATTCTATCTCTGCGCTCGCTATCGATCCTTCCACAGCGCCTGGCAATACGTCTTCTTCTCGAGCAACGATCTCTTCAGTCTGCTTTGGAGATTCTATCTCTGCACTCGCTACTGATCCTTCCACAGAACCTGGCAATATGTCTTCCTTCCGAACAATCTCTTCAGATTGCTGAAGAGCTAACTCTACACTCGAGATTGAAGATAAAGGTTCTTTAAAAACGACTTCCGACGTAGGAGGAGACTGCTGCATAACAATCACAACTTCAACGGTTCCTGGATACGCGTGTATCTCGTCGTTTGAAACAATAGCCTGATCTTTAAATTCAAAATAATTCTTTCTAAAAAACAAAATAGAAAAAACAATCAAAAAACAAAAAAAAGAAACAAAATAACGCAATGCGTTTTTGCTTCTATGTTTCACTTTTCTTTTTCTAACTTTCTTTTTTCGACGCAAAGACACCAAGTCTCCTAATTATGCATCACGAATCGAAACAACTTTTACATCAAACCGAAGCTCCTGACCCGCTAGTGGATGATTAAAATCCAAAACAGCTCGATTTCCATTAATTTGATGAATGCGAACGGGATACACACCTCCTGAAGGATCTTGCAAACCCAATACAGAGCCAACCTTACGCAAAGACTCCGGAACATGCTCTAAGTCCACCTCTCTAAAAGCCTCTTGCACAACAGGACCATAAGCATCATCTGCAGAAAGAACAACCTGTTTAAAATCCCCCACTCTTAATCCAAGGAGCGCTTGCTCTAAAGCAGGAAAAACCTGATGAGAGCCTAAAACAAATACAAGAGGATCTTCTCCTATATTCGTATCGACTTGAGTTCCATCCGCAAGAAACACTGTATATTCTAAAGCAACTTTATGGCCGTTTTTTAACATCTCGCTCTCCCATTGATCCCTTATATTTAATCGCTCGCAATAGCAAACGCCTTCTTCAGGGGGTGTAAAAACTCCTTATTGAGAATTTAATAATGAGAGTCAAGAATTTTATTAAAAAAGATACTATCTATAAAAGATCTAGAAAAACGGACTTTTTAATTAACAATACTGCAAATTAGATACTTACGAACTTTTTAATCACAGCATCATAGAATTCTTCAAAATCTCTCAAATGCTGCGATAAGATACTTTTCAATATATTTGGATGCTATTTGTCTTTTCAATAAGCACATCACGATTGATCATAAAACTTCCTCTTAAGAATATTTTGCTCCATGGGAGCCCGAATCTCTTTCAGTTCTGCATACTCAGTAAATAACAGCATTTGGTAATTTGCATACTCTCGAGTATTTCTCACAATCAGAATTCTACCATCCTGATATACCTGCATTCCAAGGATGGAAGATGCTGTATTCAGACAAACTAAATCGACTTCTTTTTGCAACAGCGAACTCAAATCCTCTCTCCATTCAATTAAGGTCATTGATAATGGGACATGAGTTCTTTCACATAAGATGGCAATATCAACATCACTTCGTTGATTAAAATCATTGCGAGCATAAGAACCAAACAAAATCACGGAAACAATATGAGGAATTGATTGAAAATAACCCAAAATACTCGTTTCTATCGAATCCATATTCGACCTATAATACTGACAGAAGAAAAATACAAGGAGCTTTCAGAAGAGAAAAGTTCATTGCCTTCCATTCTTTTATAGAAAGAGTTAGAACTCTTTGATGAGGTAAAGTCAGATCCGTTGCGATGCAAAGCATGACTCTCGGAGATAGAACCTTTTTTAGCGCCTCTAACATTTTTAAAGAACGATAAGGAGCCTCTATCCAAATTTGTGTAGCGTATTTTGCATCTTCTTCCATTTTCCGAAGCCTTGACTCTAACTCCTCTTCTTCTCTTGGCAAATACCCAAGAAAAGAGAATCTTTGCCCGGAAAATCCAGAAAGCTGGAGAGCCATCACAATAGACGACGGACCTACGAACGTCTCCACAGTAACCCCATTTTGATGAGCCAAGAAAACAAGATCGGCACCCGGATCTGCGATGCAAGGAAGTCCGCAATCTGAAATCAAGCCCCAAGTCTCTCCAGATCTTAATGGCTCCAATAAAGATTCTAACTCTTGTTTTTTCGTATGCTCATTCAGTAAACGAAGAGGGACTTTCACCATCTGATCGTGCGACAAAAAACGACGCAAATAGCGACGGGCCGATTTTTCAGATTCCGCAATAAGCCCTTGCAAAGTACCTACAGCAAAACCAACGCTGGACGGCAAAAACAGACTCGCATCCAAAGATTCGTCCAAAAGATTGGGGAGTAAAAGAAGTTTACCTACGGTCATACATACTCGCTGTACTTAAATCCTTCATTTTTTGACCGCGTGAAAGCTGTCAAAAATTGAAGATCGTAAATGGTATAGTATTAGGGATCAATACAATACCATTTACGATCTTCAATTTTTAACGCTTTGACGCAGGTCAAAAATTGAAAAATTTAAGTACAGCGAGTATACATACTCAAAAAAAATAAATCCAAAAAACTCGCTGTTTGAGAAGATCCTGAACGGGAAAGAAGTTCAATCTGAAACAAAAGATCCAATCCTTTACGAAAAAATAAAGCCCCTTTTTTCGCGGCTTGCTCCCTTCTTTTTT
>CAYVDU010000163.1:0-1167 GCA_964450765.1 uncultured bacterium
GGGTCTTCGGCATTTCAGCATCTTCAAGTGGCGTTTGCTCCTTGTGCCGTGCTTCAAGGAGTATTAATGGCCGGAATCGGAATTTCATTATTGCCCGGATGCATTACAAGGGTTCAAGAGGCATTTCGTATCGTTGAAATTCCTGCAGATGATTTAACAGTCTCTTCATCTTCAAATCATAGTTTTTCATCTGCAGTAGTAGAGAGGGTTGCGGAGACAACAGCTGGTTTTGAGGAAAAATGGTTAAGTGTTGCCAATCTTGTCGATAAAATATTCTTAACAGCGATTGGTTTTGTTTTGGTTTCTATGGGCGTCCTTGCTGTTTTATCTGCTCAAGGTGTCGCGGCTGATTCTGACTTTCATATAGCAAGTCTTGTGTTTTGTTCTATTGTTTCTGCTCGGGGCTTGGAAATGGTCATGCGTGGAGGCTATACCCTTTTTCAGATTCAACAATTCCAAGATGAATTTGTGAAGAAATTAGAAGAAGAAAGCGCCGAAACCGTTTTGCTGTGGCTCAAAGATCAGCTGCAAAAAGATCCTTCTGTGTTAAAAAATCGTATTGGAGAGGATGCATTAGAGTCTCTTAGACAGTGGAATGATCTTTCATCAGAAGAGGATATGAAAGCTTGTTTGCAAAAAGTAGACTGTGGAATTTGTGAAGAAAAACTAAAGCAACAATTAATCACGAGCGTTGGAGTTCTAATGTTGATTGGAGGAGTGATTGGAATTCCTTCTTGTGCGATAGGTGGAGTTCCTGCATTAGCCACAAAAATTCTAAATACTGTGAGTAGCGGGGTCTCTTTAAGTATGGAGGCTTTATGGATGCCTTATGATAATCCGTCCTGGTTTAAAAAATTAGTTGAGTGGAAATATAGTCAATCTCATCATAAAGAACTGATTGAGAAATTATCTTTATCTTCGTTAAAGAATTCAGAAAATGGATCGTTGGAAAACGAAATCGTAACTTTCGATGAAACCGAGAGATTATCAGTGGCTTTGCCGGAAGTTTCTGCGGCAGCTACCTCAACGCTTCAGTCTGGGCCAGTTAAGTTAGATGGTAATGAGGATCGGATACAAAAGTATTTGATGATCACGGCAGCTCTTGTTATTTTTAGCCTCATTGTAATTCCTTTGCAGAACAATAGAGTTCTTTCAAGATGAAGCGAT
>CAYVDU010000163.1:1177-3901 GCA_964450765.1 uncultured bacterium
GGATGTGAAAGATCCTTCTCAAATGTATTTGTTTTTGCATTATATACTTTTGCCGGAGCCAGGTTTTCTCCATAGTATCTTTGTAAAAAAGGAACTGGCTGGTTAGGAATAAATACTTCAATCCCGTCAAAAGAGCCTTTTTTTAGAGGAAAGACCACATCAAAAGAAACCGGTTTTTTGAAACGTCGTTCATCGATTTTCCACCATTCTGGAAAGAAAATATTATCTTCTAAAGAGAAAATATAGCGAAGTTCTTGTTTTGATTCGTCAATTTCATAGAAGTAAAGATCGATAAAATTTTGAGACCCTTTGATATAAATTTTGAAGAAAGAATCTGGAAAAGTTCTAGATGACCAGTCTTGTACTACGTATTTTTGGGAATCAAGTTGGTTTAAGGCTCTTCTGACGTTTTCAAAGTCCAAGATGAGTATGGCGATGTCCACGTCATAATCCCATGGAATAATTCCTCCGTAGCGATAAGTGCCAAGGAGCGTTCCGCAATCAACCCACCAAGGAATATTGGCTTGTGTGAGCAGTTTTGCCACTTCCTTGAGACATTCTTTTGTTTGACTCATATGGTTTTCATCTCCGGGACGTCTTTCGTATCCTTGGGAGGGGAGAAATTCCGCCAAATGAAAATCTGTAAGTTTAAGTTTTAGTTCTTGATAGGTAGCGATATTGGGATGGATTTCTGTTGAGAGAAAATGTTGGGCTAAAGAGGCGTGTCTTTCTCGTGTTTTATGACTTAAGAATCCTGCATATTTGACAGCGCTTCCTAAAACAAGACTGATTGGGAATGCAATCGTGCTAGCGATGGATTTAGGCCAAAAATATGTTTGGTATTCAAAGCGCTGAGTGAGTTTCCATCCATCTTCAGTGAGTGAGGCTTCTTTTCCGGCTAAAAGATATTGGACTGGGGTTAGTATGAGGTTGCCTGCTCTTTCTAAGCCTGTTGCATCGACTGCAGAAACGTTGAGAAAACTATTACTGCAAACAGCATGATACGCGCAAACGATGGGTAGGCCGATGACGGTCATATAATTAACCAAAAAATCCAAATTTCTATAAAACTTTTGTATCTTTTTTAAAACTATTATTCTTTTGTTTATTTTAAATTATATTTGAATTTGTTTTTTTTTTCAAGTGCGGAGTCTTTAAAAAGGCGGTTTGCTTGCTCTGACGGATTTTTTGTTTGAAGGGATGTAGTAGGTTTGAATTCTTCACATAAATTAGCCGATTCTCTGTCTTTGATAGAGTCTGTGCCTGGAACTAGGCAGTCATTTGGTTTTCCTGGAGAGTAATAACGGCAATTTTTGCAGACATGAAGATCAATATCGCAGTGGATGCAAACAGCTCGGAATCCAATTTTAACAGGCTCTTCAGAAATGGGTTTATGACATTTCCAACATTTTTGGGGCCTGTTCATCTTTCCCCAACAGGAACTCTATGTCGAATGGTGGTTTCGGGTGTTTTTAGACAAGATCTCTCTTCCACAGGAACTCTGCTGTAATGGAAGGCTTCGTTGGTTTGATATTTTTTGTGATTTTCCACAACAATGATAGGGCGGTACGGCGGAGGAGATGGGAGCCAAAGAGAGGGAGACTTGCTGTATGTAAATAATGGACATGTCGCGTCTTGGATTCTAAATAGCCTATGATTCGTCTGTAAGCTACTGGTTGTGATCGTGCAATCGTCGGATAAATTGGAAATGAGTATGCAAGTAGTGCATAGAGCTAGAACAAATGTTGCATAGCAGGGCAGAAGACAAAAGAGAGAGAATGTTGCAAAAACGGCAGAGGCGATGGCAAGAGTGTTTGATGGACTATTTGTGTACGCATTGTTGACGGCAACAATTTCAGTATTTCCTTGGGGTTTTTGAGAAATAAGAATGGGAGTCATAAGTTGTTTGCCCGTGTATAATTATTTGTGTTTACATTGATTAAAAGAGCAGGAAAAGATTGTGACAATTTAGCTGTATTTTGTCCAATGATGATTGCATCTTGGATCTTCCACTGTCGAAAAGTCGATACATCGGAAGATGCTGCTTGCCAAACAGTGTTGTTGCTTAAAACGAGTTCTCCTCTGGTGTAATCGATGAAGGTGATGTAATGAGTATGGGCTTCATTTTCAAAAGGGCCTAAGATGAGGTCTGCTTCTACAGTATCGCCGGTTGAATGGTTGATGATTTTGTATTGGCATGAGGAGAACCAACTGGAATTTTGTGTGATAATGAGAACATGATAGTAGCGCCAGTGATTGATTTTTGGTTGATCAGAAGTTCTAATTTTCCATATCGATCCGTCTTCGATTTCAACGCAATCATTGAGAGATGAAACGGATGTGAGAAAATGGGTGAACAGCGGATGCGCGGAAGGATTGACTAGAAATTGAGAAAAGGACTCTCTGATCTCTTCTGAGGGTTTTTCAGAAAGACGGTTACAAACCTCAATGTGTTTTCTTTCAGCTTTTAGTAAACCAGGCACGCTGAATAACAAGAAAATGATGAGAAACACTGATCTTTTCATAGTAAGTCCTGTTTTTTTGTAAAGGGAATGTAAGCTTATGGTTTTAAAAATTCAATGAATTTTTTTGCAAAGCAAAGCATTGGGTGCTATACCGAAAATAATTGAAGAATCGGCATTTAGGCGAGTTCAAAGCGCCAAATTTCTAAAAACGCAAAGTGCATTGTATTGAATTAATACTATGCACTTTGCGTTTTTTGAA
>CAYVDU010000164.1:0-3890 GCA_964450765.1 uncultured bacterium
CTTCTTTTTTTGAGAAGAGTGAAAAAAATTTCATAGGTTTGTTTCCGGTTGTGCAAAAAGCTCTTTGAGTTGTTCGATCAGGGGTTGAGAAACTCCGTGGATTGGTTCCGGGCTGCAGAGTTTCATGAGAGATCGTCCTCTTCCGATATCCAAGTGATGGCATACGTACCAAATCAAGTCTGGATGTTGTCCGGAAAGTGCAGCTCCGATTCGTGATAATCCCCTTTTATGTAACGCCAAACGAAAACTTCTTTCAGAGCCGTCCCATTGGTCAAATCCAATGCGAGTTGTTGGATAAGGTTCTTTATATCCAGCCATGGTCTTAAGAAATTTTTTTTCGTCTTCTGATAAGAAACTGTAGATTTTTTTTAGAATTTTTGTCTCTACAATTTGGCGCAATTCTACAGAAAGGTCGTAGAGTGATAAAAGATCAATCAGTTGCGTGAGTTTTGTCTTTTCTATATCTAACAGAACATTGAGGGGAGACGGGGGAAGAAAATAGATCGGAAGACGATGTTCTTTTTCAGTCAAGTGTTCCCAAAGGATATTTCGTAAAAAAGCAGTGAGTGTATGCGTGGTTTTAACAGAGCCTAAAGTGATTTTGAGTTCGCTTGTTAGATGTTTTTGGTTTTGTTGATGTAATGCATTTAAGAAAAGTTTTTGTTCTTTTACGGGATATTTTTGCAGGATGGGGATGAACCATGACCAGTGGATCGATTCGAAGGGGAGATTGGGTATTTTATTTTCTTCTAAAGAGCAGGTTGGGATTTGGATGAGATTTTGTTTTTCTTCTACAGGTAAAAAACGTGTGAGTTTTTCGAAACGACTGGGTTCTTTGTTTAAAAAAAATTTAAGGGCAAAATCTCGTCGCTCATCCATCATTCATTACACCAGAGGAGGGCCTTCTTCTGGAGATTCTTTCTCTTTGGTTTTTAAAAGCGCCTGGCGCATTTGTGGGTAGAATTTATAAATGATCCAGCCGATCGCTCCCAAAGAGAGAAGGATAAAAATGATGAATGAAAAAAAGATTGTGCGAAACCGTGTTAGTGAAGTTTTGGTCATCACTAAACCCCAGATGTTAACATAGGTTTCTTGCATGGATTTTTTTCCGATGAATTCTGCTTCGGGAGTTAAAGACACATCAGTGAATCGGGATCTATCTGATACGACAGTCACGTTATCGAAATCAAGACCGTTAACACTTGCAGCCATGAGTCTTTTAATTTTGACTTCCATATGACTGTTGGGATCTTCTAAGATGCCTTGGTGTTTGATATACACAGCGGCGGTTACTTTGGTTGTCGGTGTTCCGGGAAGAGCGCTTGTCTCGACTGGAAAGGACAGCTGGACGTCGGCATCAATGACTCCATCAATTTTGCGAATCGTATTTCTTAATTCTTCTGCAAGGCCTGCTTGATAGCGGATTGTTTCTTCTCGATCTGATGACATGAGTCCTGATTTTGCAAATAGTTGCAAAAGATTGGTTCCCATGCGCCTTGGCAGCCCAATTCGATTTAAAATGGCCATGGCTTCAATCGATTGATCTGCTCCTACTGTAATGTTGTATTGCGTGGCAGTGGACATTCCGCCTTCAACGGCAGCGATTTGTACTTTTTGTGCTGAAATTCCTTTCGATGCAAGATAAACGACAATTTCATTGGCCTCTTTTTCATCAATGCCGGTGACAATTGATTGATGTGTTTCGCATGCGGTGAGAATAAGAAAGAGTATGCAGATGATGGAAGATCTGAATTTTTTCATAGATGATTGCTTTGGGTCCCTTGCGCCCGTTATAGCATGATCCTAGAAATGATTCAAGAGCTATGCTTGTTGTTCAGGTCTTCTTTGTATAAAGAAAAGAAACAGGATATGCATGATCGCAAGCGGCAGGATAAGAAAGATAAAAGATCTATCCTTCTTATCCTGCCGCTTGCGATCATGCATATCCTGTTTTTTTGTTTTTTCGATGAAGGTATATCATGCGAGTTTTTTTGATGCTTCGAACTTTGTTAGAAAGCAGGTTCTTGAATCTTTTTCGGCATTAATTCGCCGATCATGTAACCGCAAAAAGAAAGGAATAAGGCGCCGATTTCCTTGGGGAAATCGATGGGGATATATCGTAAGCAGAAAAAGCCGGCGGCTCCAAAGCCAACGGATAGAAAAGCAGAGAGACGATTGCCTTGGCTTTTTTTAAATAAAGCTCCCAAAAGCGGGATGACTAAAGTGCAGACAGAAAGTTCATACGCCTGAATCAGTAGACTGACAATTTGATCAAAATAAAAGGAGCATAGGATGGCGAGAATGCCGATTGAAAATGAAGAGATGCGTGATATGTTTAAAGATTTTTTCTTGAGAAGGGAAAAGTCTTGCGAAAGGTTGGATGTGATTGCATTAAGAAGAGAGTCCGATGTGGCTAGAATTGCTGCCATAATAGCTGCGCTGACGAGAGCTGTAATCGCAGGTGATGTCATGTGTGCAATCGCGGCAATTAAGATACTGGCGCCATTTTCTTGATGTACGTTGAGGCTTCGGGCTGTAATTCCGAAATAAATGGGGACTAAACATGTGATGAATGTTAGACATCCCGCAGTGAAAGCAGATCGTTTTAAGACTTTGTCTGATTTTGCAGCGAAGCATCTTTGTCCCATATCTTGTTCGAGGGCTGCAAAAAGAAGAGGCATGAGAAGCCAGCCGCTCAATTTTGATAAGGAGATCGATGTGGTGTGAGTTTCGAAAGAGGGACTGTGCGGTGCGGAAGAAAATAAGAAGGCATAGGCAAAGGCAAAGCCAAACATGAGGACAAAGAAAGAGGCTTGAATGAGATCTGTTTTGATGACGGCCTTGAATCCTCCCATTCCTGTGTATGTAAGCACAAGACCCCAAAATAAAAGAAAAAGGGGTGTATTGTCGACGCCTGCACTGATGAGAAATTTTTTAGTGGCAAGAACTTGAGCCACTAAGATGAGGAACAAAGAAATAATCGATAAAAGAGACGCAATTTGCTTGAGAAGGGGAGAGTTGTAATATTTTTCAAAAATTTGAGCAATGGTTGGAACTTGAAAGCTAGCAAGTCTTTTCCCAAGGCTGGCAGAGAGCCAGAGCATTCCTAAAACTTGACCGAGGGGATACAGAAGAACCCACCAGCCGATACGGACAGCTTCTTCCGCAGATCCAAGAACAAGACCTCCTCCGACTTGGCCTCCTAAAAAGGTCATCATTAACGGAAAAAAGGAGACCTGCTTTCCTCCTAAAAAATAGTCGTTTTCCGTAACGCAATCTTTTGAGGATCTTTTGCCGATCCACCAGCAAATCCCTTGAAGAAGGATCAATGTGCAGATAAAGATCAACGTGTTCATTTCTTTTTGCTGGTTAGGTAATTGTCTAAAGTTCCTTGGAAAACATGAATTTTGTCTTCTTCAATAGATATGATTTTGGTTGCAAATCCATTGATGAGTTCTCGGTCATGAGTCGCCACAATAGCTGTGCCTTTAAAATCTTCGAGCCCCCAAGCAAGAGCGGAGACAGCTTCTAGATCTAAGTGGTTGTTAGGCTCGTCGAAGATGAGAACATTGGGTGCTGAAAGAAGCATAGATCCGAGGATCAGACGCGCCGCTTCTCCACCGGAAAGATTGTGAAGAGGTTTAAACGCATCATCTCCTCCAAAGAGCATTTTGCCTAAAATTCCTCGGACGTCTTGATCGTAGCAATTGCTTTTTTTTGATTTTAGCCAATCAAATGAAGTTTCTTGAGTATGTTTATTTAAAATATCACCGTGATTTTGGGAGAAATAGCCAATGTCCACATTGTGGCCTAAAGTGACTGTCCCGCTATCCGGCGGCAGCACTTTGGCAAGCATTTTGAGAAGCGTTGTTTTTCCTCTTCCGTTATTC
>CAYVDU010000165.1:0-3885 GCA_964450765.1 uncultured bacterium
GTAAATTTGCTTTGTATTTGGTTCGGAGCGGTCTTTCTGAAAAGATTACCCCTCATACAATTCGTCATACGATTGCGACCCATTGGTTGGAAATGGGCATGGATTTAAAGACGATTCAGCTTTTATTGGGGCATACTTCTCTTTCTACAACGACAATTTATACGCATGTATCTGCTAAATTAAAAAGAGAAGTCTATGATAAAACACATCCTCGAGCTTAGAGAGTGTGTATTTGATAGTGTATTGAAACTGAATGTTATTCGTTTTTGATGCTTTCACGCTAGCCAAAATGTGTAATTTTAAATTCAATCGACTATATATACCGAAGTCGCATTTGCTTTAGCCTTAGCTAGGGGAGTTGGTGCTGTTGGTTTTTTTACTTCTTTGACAAAAAATTTATTGTCGCTATACAGTATCTGTCATTTTTCGAAACAAGGAGTAATTTTTATGAGTATTTTGGGTCCCTTAATGCCAACGACGGCTACGCCGGTAGTGTCACAATTGCCTGTAGCTACACCAGATCCTGTAGTTGCATCAAAGTCTTTAGTTACGCCAGATCCTGTAGTTACACCAGATCCTGTAGTTACACCAGATCCTGTAGTTACGCAAGATGCTGTAGCATCATCTGAAAAATCTAATGCGCCAGAAGAATCACCTGTTTCTTCAGGGTTCTTGGGTCAAGTTTCAGATTCTTTGCATTCTTATGTTGCTAAAATAAGACCTCTTGTCGGACCTGCTTTAGGTGTGACTGCGACTGCGTCAGGGCTTTATGTACTTGTGAAAGAATATCCAGCGATTCGTAATATTATTTCTAATATTGGCAAGACAACTCCTGTGGCAGCGCGTCCTTCTTCTGAAGCTGGTAAGACGGCCCCTTCTGCAACAGTTAAATCTTCCTCTGAGACAGCATGGAGAACAGGAGTTCGTGCAGGTTTGGGTCTTGCAGCGGTAGTAACAGGCGTGTTTATGTTAAGTCGTCAGTGGTCATCGACTCTCGCTGAATAAGTTCATTTGAGATTTCTTAATTTCAATGATGACCGTCCTTACGAGATCAGTAAATGGTCGGGGCGGTCTTCTTCTTTTTCTTGTGTTTATGTCTTAAATACGTCAAAATTCGCCAAAACGTGCTATAATTTAATCCCCTATATTATACTGCTATAAAAGGATTTGTGTTAAAAAAGATTTCATTTTTTTCTTTAGTGATGTTGATTGTTGCGGCAATAGATAGCATTCGCAATCTGCCCGCAGCAGCTCTTTTTGGAAGTTCTTTGATCTTTTTTTATTTATTTTCAGCTTTGATCTTTTTATTCCCTGTGGCTTTGATTTCTGCGGAACTTTCTTCTCGTTATAGTGAAGAGGGAGGGATTTTTTATTGGGTCAAGCATGCATTTGGGAAAAGATTGGCTGTATTGGCCGTTTGGTTGCAATGGATCAATACAATGGTTTGGTATCCTACGATCCTTTCTTTTATTGCAGGGACTGCGGCGTATCTCGTTAATCCCGCTTTGGCTCAAAATCGTTTATTTTTAGTTTCTATGATATTTGTTGTTTTTTGGGGGTTGACCTTTTTAAATCTCAGAGGACTGCATATTTCAACAAAAATTAATGATACTTGTGCTGTCATTGGGACGTTTCTCCCTATGCTCTTTTTAATTGTTTTAGGAGTTGTTTGGGTATTGCAAGGACAATCGATTCAAATTTCTTTTGGCGTTGGCGATTTATTTCCTTCTTTTCAAAAATCTGAGAATTGGATTTCTCTGATAGCTATTGTTGCTTCGTATCTCGGGATGGAGCTTTCTGGAGTTCATGTGAATGATATTGCGAACCCTCAAAAAAATTTCCCTAGAGCATTAGCAATATCCGTTGTAATTCTATTGGTGACGATGCTTCTTGGATCTTTGTCCATTGCTGTGGTCATTCCGGAAAAAGAAATTCGTTTGGTTGATGGGATCATGCAGACATTTTCTTTCTTTTTAAAAACCTTTCATATGGAGTCTCTCATTCATGTGATTCCTTTGTTGATTGTGGTGGGTAGTGTTGGCGGGATGATCAATTGGCTGCTTTCTCCTGCAAAAAGTTTGTTGCAGGCAGCAAGTCATGGATTTCTGCCTCCATTTTTTGCCAAGAAAAACCGGCATGGAGTTGCTGTGAGAATTTTATTTGCTCAGGCGATTTTTGTTTCGATCTTGTGTTTTTTATTTATTTTCGCCCCGAGCATTAACGCTTTTTATTGGTTTTTAACAGCCCTAAGTACAGAGCTTTATTTGTTTATGTATGTGCTTATGTTTTTATCTGCGCTGAAATTAGGACGGCCTGTGCGAGGAAGCGGCGTTTTCTGGATTCCGAGAGGGTGGAGGCGTTTTGCTTGTTGTTTAGGTCTTTTTGGATGTCTTTTGACTGTAGTCATTGGTTTTTTTCCCCCTGAAGAGATTCGAGTGGGTAGTTTCTTTCGTTATGCTTGTTTGATTGGTCTTGGGAATTTGATTGCTATTTCTCCAGTGGGATTGCTCTGGTTTTATGAGCATCAGAAAAAGGGAGAGGAAAAGCGATAAGCCGGATTTTGTCGTGAGCCATCATTCGTCTAATGCAGCCAGCTAGAACTTAAAAGCGGTGCGAAAGACACCTCGTTCGCTTCGGCCTTGCTTCAGATAGGGTTTGCACGCGTCCTTAGTTACCTAAGGAGGATAGACTCTCAAAGTCTAACTTTTCAGCCTACTTCCTTCATCTTTATGAGATGAAGGAACGGTTTAGTTTCTGTTGCACTTTCCGTCACCTTGCGGTGCCCAAGTTAAATTGGTATCTTTTTCTGTGAAGTCCGGACTTTCCTCTGTTTAAAAAAATAAACAGCGATGACTTACTTTTCCTCTCTCTTTCAATGAAGAAAGATTTTTTTATGCACTATGTGCTAAGCGGCGGCGACGTTTTTTTGCAGTTGTTGCCGATTCTTCCGGTTCCTGGGTCGCTTGCCAATAGTGAATGCGCGAGCAGTGCTCGCAAAATGCAATTCTTTCCCCTTTTCGGACCACGTTTTCGTGTTGGGCTGTGAGCGCTATATGACATCCGGTACAGGTTCGATTTTCAATAGGAACAACGACTTTGTCTTTTTTGTTTTTTAAGAGTCTTTCATAGATGCGCAAAACCTCAGGATCGGCCTTTTTTGCAAGATGATCGCGGCCTGTTTGGAGTTCAATGCCTTCCTGGTTAATTAAACGAATATTTTCACGGATCTCGCTTTCTAATGCCTTGCTGCTTTCTTCAGATTGTCGTAAGGATTCTTTAATTTTTTCTAAGATTTCTTCTTCTAAATTTCTCTTGTCGATCATGTCGCTTGCAATTTGTTCCGTCGTGACACGTTCTCTTTCTGAAGATGACATTTCTTGGTTTAAAGCGTTAAAGTCGTCCACTTTTTTGACGGAACTTTGTTTTGCTTCTAGTTTTTTGAGGCGGTCTTTGATGTCGATAATCTTTGCCTCTTGGACAGCGATCCCTCGATTGAGTTCTGCGATTTCCATTTCCTTGTCGGACTGCTGTTTTTTCAGCTCCTGACGTAAAGAGTCTATGTGATCCAATTCTGTGAGACGAGTTCTTTTCAATCGCATAAGGCGAATCATTTTCATGTCGTATTCTTGAATGTCAAGGATCTCCTTAAGGGAAGGGTGCATGCTATAGCCTCTGAATTTTGAAGGGGATCATAACTGCTTGACAATAAAATCTGCAAGAGGGAATTTTCCTTTGAACTTGATTTTTCTTTAGTGTCTCTTTATGACCCTACGTCTTTTATGTTAAAAAATAAGGCATACCCTTGTTATCTAGATGCGGTTTTTGTAATATTCGATATATACCCGTTCCAGTTGAAAGGCACCCATTGGGATTGATTCAAAGTGC
>CAYVDU010000166.1:0-3883 GCA_964450765.1 uncultured bacterium
CCACATGGAAAACGTTTTTTTAGGAGAAGGGGGATTTGTTTTTTGTCTTTTGATGAAATCGATTTTCTTTGCATATTTTTCTAAGATCGGTTCTTCAAAGATGAGGCGGACGGGAATTGCAATTTTGAATTTTTGATGGACTTGAGAGCTTAGATTCATCGCATGGATGGAATCTCCTCCGAGTTTGAAGAAATGATCTTTTCGATCAATGTTTTTTTGATGCAGGATGTGCATCCAGATTTCTCGAAGTGTTTTTTCTGTTTTTGTTTTCCAAGATCCTTTTTTCGTTTTGGACTCGATCGGCAAAGGCAGCGATTTTTTATCCACTTTCCCATGGGCAGTTACGGGTATTTTTTTTAAGATGATGATGTGTTGAGGGATCATGAAGGATGCAAGATGAGAGGAGGCCCAAGTATTGAATTGAATTGGGGAGGTTTTTGTTTTTGGTTTTGTTTCTATATAAGCGACAATATATTTATCTTCAGGGGTTTTTTCATGTACGATAGCTACGCAATCTTTGATTTTTGGATGAGAGCGAAAAACGGCTTCAATTTCACTGAGCTCAATACGAAAACCCCTGATTTTAACTTGTGTATCAATTCTGCCCAAAAATAAAAGATCCCCATTAGGAAGATAGCGGACAAGGTCTCCTGTTCGATATAAAACGCCTTTTCCAAACGGATTTTTGATGAATTTTTTCTTTGTGAATTCGGGTTGATTGAGATAGCCTCTTGCCAGACCATCTCCTCCGACACACAATTCTCCTGATTCTCCGAATTTTGTCAGTTTTTGATGTTCATCTAAAATATAAGCTGAAGAATGACTGATAGGACGACCGATAGGAACTGCGTGTTCTATGTTTTTGGTGTTTGTTAAAAGGTATGCCGTTGAACATGTTGTATTTTCTGCAGGTCCATACTCATTGATAATGCGGACATGTGGATATTTTTCGAGTACGATTTTTGCGTGTTTTGCGGACATGATATCGCCTCCGACGCAAAGGGTGTGAATCTTTTTCATTGAGTCTAAGGCTTCTTCTGCCATGATAGTAAACAGGCGAGAGGTAAAGAGAACTTTAGAAATTTTTTTTTGGACGATGAAATTTCCTAATTCTTGAGGAGAATATTGAGAAGAAGGATAAACACAGAGAGTCGCACCATTCAGTAAAGCTCCCCATACTTCTTGCGTGAAAGCGTCAAAAGAGATATTCGAAATTTGTAAGAATCGATCTCTGTGAGAAAAGTGGATCCAATTTGGGTTTTTAACAAGGCGTAAAACTCCTCGATGAGGAATTTCTACTCCTTTAGGCGTTCCTGTGGTTCCTGATGTGTAGGTGATGTAGGCCAAATCCAGAGGATCTATTTTAAGATCGATGTTGTGATTAGGGTAAGAAGTGTCAATCTCTTCAGGGAATAGGATTTTTAAATTTTTTTTGGGGAATTGTTGAGAAAACGAGTGGGACGTAATGAGCAGAGGGATTTTTGTATCTTGGATCATGTATAGTTTTCGGTTCATTGGATAGGAGGCGTCAATGGGCACATAAACGGCACCTGTTTTAAGGATTGCCAAGATAGCAGTGATTAAATCGATTGATGGTTGTAAGTGAATCCCAATGAAATCGTTTTTTTTGATTCCTGTTTTGATTAAATAATGTGCTAGTTGATTGGCTTTAAAGTTTAGATTCTCATAGTTGATGGATTCTTCTAAGTATTCAATCGCTGTGTGATGGGGGTGTTTTTTAACGATTTGTTCAAATTCGTCAACGATACTATGGTTTTTCGGATATTTTCTTTTTGGTCCTTTTGCAAGTTTTAATTGTTGTTTTTGATCCATTCAATAAGACGTTCGGATAGTTGGTTTTTGAATAGCGAAATATTCAGATACTAAGGTTAGGCTTCCGCTTGTGAGCATTTGGATTCCAATCAAGCAAATGAGCATACCTCCGAGCCTTTCAATCGCAAGTAGTCCCTTTTCTCCAAGAATTTGTTTGATGAAAGACCCGGCTAGGATAATCCCAAGGGAAAGAAGCCAAGCAAGAGATGCGGAAGCAGCGACGAGGAAAGAGTTGTTGGTGTCATGGGAATAGAGCATCACGGCAGCGATGATTCCCGGGCCTGTAATAATCGGCATGGCTAAGGGGATGATAAAGGGTTCTTTATTCAATTGTTCGGTAGAGGCTTGTGGAGATGGGAAAATCATGGAGAGAGAAATTAAAAAAAGAAGAATGCCTCCAGCAATTGAGATGATGGATCGAGAGATGCCTAAGATCATGAGGATTTTGTCTCCGCAAAAGGTAAAGAGAAGCATGATGATCAGCGCGATAAAAAATTCTCTAGTAATGATTTGCAGTTGGCGTTTTTGGTCGAATTTGGCAAGAAGAGCCAAAAACAAAGGGATCTGGCCTGTGGCGTTAAAGATAAAAAAAAGGGAAGTAAAAATAGTCCAAAATCCGATATCTGGGGATGTATGCATGCTACCTCTTTGACTCGTCTGTATTAATACCATTTATGAAAAATAACATTGAATTGCGGCGCGTCAGAGCGTCAAAAATCAATGGTCGTAAGTGGCATTGTATTGGATTAATACTATGCCACTTACGATCATTGATTTTTGACAGCTTTCACGGAGCTGCAATTCAGTGTTATTTTTTCATAAATGGTATAAATACATGTAACCGAAATTTTTGACAATTGCATCTGATTGGTTTGATCGAGCATAATTATCAGTTTTGGGCTAGGTAACGTGAAAAAATTTAAAGTAGTGACGCTAGGGTGTCGTACTAACCAGTATGAGTCGCAGGGCTACACGGATCAGCTCCGTCAAATGGGCTATGTGCCTGTAGCAGATGGTGAAGAAGCAGATCTTTGTATTGTCAATACTTGTACCGTGACGGAGTCTGCCGATAGTTCGTCGAGGCATCATATTCGTTCTTTGTTAAGAGAGAACCCGAATGCTCGCTTCGCTGTCACTGGATGTATGGCGGAAAGAGCTCCGGATGCCATTCGAGCGATTGATTCAAGATTGCAGCTAGTTCCAAATGCAGAGAAAGAACATCTTTTAGAGCAAGTTCTTCCTGAGGAACATCAATTTCCGGAGTTTAAAATTGATACTTTTGATGGACATACCAGAGCTTTTCTAAAGGTGCAAGATGGATGCAATTCTTTTTGTACGTATTGCATTATCCCGTATGTACGCGGGAGATCTCGATCTCGTCAAATTTCCGATGTAGTTCAAGAAGCGAAGGGATTGATCGCGCAAGGGTATCAAGAAATTGTTTTAACAGGGATTAATGTAGGGGATTTTGACGGAGGCGGAAGGCTTGCTGATTTGGTTCGTGGCGTAGATGCTCTTGAAGGGTTAAAGCGTCTTCGTATCTCTTCCATAGATCCCGATGAAGTCGATGAAGATTTAGCAAGCGCAGTATTGGAAGGGAGGACAACCTGTCCGAGTATGCATGTTGTTTTGCAATCGGGATCGAATGTCATTTTAAAGCGGATGAATCGCAAATATACCCGGCAGATTTTTTTAGAGACTGTAGAGAAAATGGTGAAGAAAAATCCTGATTTTACATTCACAACGGATGTGATTGTGGGATTCCCTGGAGAGAGTGATTTGGATTTTAAAGATACTTCGGAGATGTTAGAGAGGGTCCAATTTGCCAAGGTGCATATGTTTCCCTATAGCCCAAGAGCAAGAACGAGAGCTGCGTTGTATCCTAATCAAGTATCTTCCGATGTGATGAAACAGAGGAAATCGCAGATCCTTCGTCTTTCTGAACAGGCGGCGTTTTCTTTGAGAAATCGATTTATAGGACGGACGATGGATGTTCTTTTGGAAAATGAAGAAAAAGAAGGTTGGATCGCAGGCCATACTTCGAACTTTT
>CAYVDU010000167.1:0-3864 GCA_964450765.1 uncultured bacterium
AAATTAGACGCTTTGGCGCTGCCAAAATGTGTAATTTTAAATTCAATCGACTATAGTAGAAATAATTCTGGTAATGAAAATCCCCTTTTGATAACAAATTGAGGTTTTGATAGGAGAAAATCAAATGCAGATTTTGATGGTTGGAACTGGATATGTAGGACTTGTCACTGGCGCTTGCTTTGCTGAAATGGGACACAATGTTACTTGTCTAGATATTGATAAAACGAAAATTGAAAGACTGCATCAAGGAATCATTCCTATTTTTGAACCAGGTCTTGATGAACTGGTTAAAAGAAATCTAAAACAAAAAAGACTTACGTTTACATGCGACTATAAAAAAGCTGTTGAAGAGGCGCAAGTTTGCTTTATTGCAGTTCCTACCCCATCGAGCCAAGATGGCTCCTGCGATCTTAGTTATGTGATTGCCGCTGCCAAAGAAATTGCATTGCATTTGAATGGATATAAAATCATTGTGAATAAATCAACAGTACCTGTTGGCACTGCGGCTAAAGTAGCAGAAGCGATTCGAGAAGTGCGAGGATCTTCCGTATCATTTGATGTTGTATCAAACCCTGAGTTTTTAAAAGAAGGCGCTGCTGTTCAAGATTGTTTAAAACCGGATCGAATTATTATTGGCGCAGATACTGCAAAAGCGATTGAAACACTCAAAGAAATCTACGCTCCTTTTACTTTAAGCCATGATCGAATTCTCGTGATGGATACTCTCTCTGCTGAAATGACAAAATATGCCGCGAATGCAATGCTTGCACTTCGAATTTCATTTATGAATGAAATGGCAGCAATTTGTAAAAAAATAGGGGCCAACATTAACGAAGTTCGTAAAGGAATCGGATCTGATTCTCGCATCGGTTATAGCTTTCTTTATGCTGGGATTGGTTATGGAGGATCTTGCTTTCCTAAAGATGTAAGAGCCCTTATTGCAACGGCCACAAAAGCAGGATGTGAAGCGACTCTTTTAGAAGCAACAGACGCCGTGAATGAAAAACAAAAAAAAGTATTGGGACAAAAATTGTTACAGTATTTTTCGTCACGAGGCGGCGTTAAAGGAAAAACCATCGGAATTTGGGGTCTTTCATTCAAACCGGACACAGATGATATGAGAGAGGCTCCTTCTTTAACATTAATACAAACGCTCCTTAGAGAAGGTGCAAAAATCCGTCTATTTGATCCTGTGGCTATACCCAATGCGAAAAATATCCTTGGAGAAAATGTAAATATCACTTGGTGTCAAGATGAATTTGAAGCGGCTCAAGGCGCTGATGCCGTCGCTCTATTAACAGAGTGGAAACAATTTCGTCTTGTCGACTTTAAATCGATTAAAAATCACATGAAAGGACTTGTCTTCTTTGATGGACGCAACCAATACAAACCTCTGGATATGAAAGACAGAGGATTTGATTATATTGGCATTGGAGTTCCCGATCAAATCAGAACCTGATATGTTAAGAGCTGTGACAGAAATTTCCATCCAACATAATCTAAGAAAAAGGCTTTTTGATTTCTTTTTTAGTTTATTTTTCTTAATTTTTTTCTCCCCGCTTCTTTTGCTGACAGGACTTCTTGTTGCTATTACATCTAAAGGACCCATTTTTTATAAAAGCCGAAGGTTGGGACGCGGAGGTAAAATTATTGAGTGTTTGAAGTTCCGATCTATGTATCAAGATGCCGATGATAGACTCCACACAATTTTAGAATCAGATCACTCGTTTCGAAAAGAATGGGAAATGTTTCAAAAGCTAAAATATGACCCTCGTATTACTCCCCTTGGCCGTTATTTAAGGAAAACATCTTTGGATGAACTTCCCCAATTTTGGAATGTACTCAAAGGAGATTTAAGTTTAGTTGGACCCAGGCCGCCAACTTTGCTAGGACCTCAAGAACAATTTATCCAAGAAATCTCTCTTCTTTATGGAGATAAAACAAACACAATCTTATCTGTTCGTCCTGGCATTACAGGTCTTTGGCAAATATCAGGCCGCAGCCATATTTCATTTTCAGAAAGATGCGCCATCGAAGAAAAATATGCATTGAATCATACTCTATGGCAAGATCTCGTGATCTTAGCAAAAACAATTCCTGCGGTCTTTTTTTCAAAAGGAGCTTTCTAAGTGCAAAACATTTTAGTCACAGGAGGAGCAGGTTATATCGGAAGCCATGCCTGTAAAGCTTTAAAAAAAACAGGATTTATTCCAGTAACGTATGACAATCTCTCTACGGGGCATGCCTATGCGGTAAAATGGGGTCCTTTTGTTCATGCAGACTTAAATGACAAAGAAGCGTTAAAAAAAGCCTTTCTCCAATACAAACCAATTGGGGTTCTTCATTTTGCTGCGAACGCATTAGTCATCGAATCGATGATGCATCCTGGAAAGTATTATCAAAATAATGTAGGAAGTTCGGTCTCCCTTCTTGAATGCATGAAAGAACATCAAGTCCCCTATCTCATCTTCTCTAGTACATGCGCAACATATGGGAAAGCAAAAACATCTCTTATCACGGAAAGCCATTCTCAGGAGCCTGTAAATCCTTATGGCAGATCCAAACTTATGATTGAACAGATCATCGCTGATTTTGAAATGGCGCATGGAATCAAATCAATCACTCTTCGCTACTTCAATGCGGCAGGAGCTGATGTGGATGCTGAAATTGGAGAGAACCATACTCCGGAAACACATATTATCCCTTCCATTATCCAAGCAGCCCAAGGACTTCGTGAAGAAATTGTTGTTTATGGAACTGATTTTCCATCTTCGGATGGTAGCGCTGTACGTGACTATATCCATGTCCAAGATTTAGCGGATGCCCACGTTAAAGCTCTGCAATATCTTCTTACATCTAAAACAAGCAATGTTGTGAATCTAGGGACTGCCAAAGGCTATTCTGTTCTTGAAATTATTAGCGCTATACAAACGTTTTGCCATAAAAAAATTCCTGTGCGCTTTGAAAAACGAAGAGATGGAGAACCTGCGATTCTTGTTGCAGATAATGCAAAGGCAAGACAACTTCTTGGATGGATCCCTCAAGTATCTGACTTGAACATGCTGATTCAATCTGCTTGGAATTGGCATGAAAGCCTTATACCGAAAAAGATTTAAAACATGTTACTCATCACCTTTTTTCTCACAACTCTGACTCTCTTATTACAAAATGTTTTTTTTCCAAAAATCTGCCTTCTTGCCTACGCACCATGGATTGCGTTGAGTATTCTACGCTGCGAGTTACCAAAAGCACTCTGGCTGGCTTGTCTTAGCGGTGTTTTTGTTGATTGTCTGTCAGAAGATCCATCAGGCATCCATGCGCTGAATTATACAACGATCACAATGTTCTTATTTCGATTTAAACAATGGCTTGTAGTAGATCATCCTTTGCACTTAAGTCTTTTTACTGTCGTCATTTCTTTCATGTCCACATTGTTACAACTATTTCTTCTTTTTCTCTTTGACAGAAGAGTCCCTTTTACCGGACAATGGGCTTTTGGTGACTTGTCTCTTATGCCGCTTGCCGACGGACTCTACGCATTGGCATGGATATCAGCGCCGCTTTTTGTGTATAAAAAAACGTATCGATATGTGAGTGTCTATTGGGACAATATAAAACAAAAACTTTTTCCCACTTAACCTTAATTGCCATCGATGCAGCCTTGCATGCCGGAGAAATTTTACGCCAAGGCTTTGGAACTCAATTTTCTGTTGCACATAAAGAAGGCAGGCACAATCTTGTTACTGAATATGATAATCGTTCAGAATCAAACATTATCGAATTTCTAACGCAAAACGTACCTGGTTCTAGTTTTTTGGCGGAAGAAAGCGGTGCCGAATCGGGCAAGCAAGAAAGCGCCCGACG
>CAYVDU010000168.1:0-3859 GCA_964450765.1 uncultured bacterium
GGGAGAATTGCTTTTTTCTTTGGTGAAAAAACAAAACAAAAGTTTGATTCTTGTAACTCATGATGTCCAATTGGCCTCATCCTGCGATGAATGCTATTGTTTAACAAATGGCTCTTTGATATCTCATCGATGATGAGTAGACACTTTTTGAATAAAGCCCTAGGCTTGATTTCTTTGATCCTGGCCCAAGCCATGATTTTCATGGATCAAACAATTCTTCCTGTGGCTCTCCCTACGATTCGCAAAAAATTAGTAGCTACAGATCTTGATGCTGAGTGGGCTATTAATGGCTATCTTCTTTCAATCACAATGTTCTCATTGTTAGGAGGAAAAATTGGAGATCGTATCGGGCATCGCCTTACATTCACAGGAGGCATTCTTCTATTTACAGTAGCTTCTATCCTTTGCGGGCTCAGCTCTGATATTGAGACATTGATTGGAGCCAGAGTGCTACAAGGAATCGGGGCCGCTTTTATGATTCCCAATCTTCAATCACTCATCGCTTTCCTTTTTCCATCCGAAAAAAGAGGAAAAGCTGTGGGTCTTAGCATGAGTGTTGCCTCCCTTTTTAGTATTTCTGGGCCCTTAATTGGAGGCTATTTAACTGAAGTTTTTTCATGGCGTTGGATTTTTTTAGTCAATTGGCCACTTGCCTGCATTGCTCTGATTTTAGGCTTATTTTTTCTTCCTACAACCTCTACTAAAGAACAAAAAATCGATTTTTGCGCTCTTGTTTTTTTTGCTGTATTGAGCGCAAGCCTGACAATTCTTTGCATGGATGGAAGAAACTGGACTATTTTTTCCCTCCCAACGGTTGGATGTATTGTCATTGCAATCATTTCTTTTTATTTTCTCTTAAAAAAGGAAAGAAAATCGCAAACCCCATTTCTAGATCTTTCGTTATTTAAAAATCATAGTTTTAAAGCGATTAATATCAGTATTGCCTTAACAAATAGTGTGTTAATGATTGGTATGTTTCGTGCTATGTATTTTCAAACCGTGCTCGGATATTCGCCTTTATCTGCCGGTTTGATTACATTTTCATCAAATATTTCCATTTTTTTTCTCCCTGTTCTAGGAGGGATTCTTTCAGATCGATATGGACCTAAAATTCCTGTGTCTATGGGATATATTTTTGTGATTTTTTCCTGTCTTTGGTTTGGGTTTTTCAGCACGCCCTCATTACCCAGTCTTATAGCTGCTCTTATTCTCTTTGGTATGGGAATTTCTTTAATTTTCAATCCCTCTTATTCCACTGCTACGAAATCTCTTCCTCCGTCAAAATTGGGCGTTGGAATGGGAATGATCACAACGTTAAGGACATTTTCTGGAACCATGGGAATTGCAATGATTGGTTTTTTCATGCACTTCATTCAAACAAATGATATCCAAAAATACGGAATGAATCAGGAAACAATTCGATTTGCAAGCATTCACAGTTTTTCTATGGTTCATTTTGCCCTTGCAGGCGTAATGCTAATTGCTTTTATTTTAACTCTCTTTTTTTATCATCGAAAATCCACTCACCATCTTCCTGAGTTTCCCGGTGAGGGGTGGGATTAATGCATTTGCTGTATAAATCGCAAATCAGTGACAATCAACGGGAATTTTTATTGGAATAGATCGTGGCTCAAGATCGAGAAGCAAAATGGTTGCAAGTCCTTAAAAATAGGTTCGGATTTGAAACGTTTCGGCCAGGACAACTAGACGCAATCACAGCTCTTTCTCAAGAAAGAAGAGTTCTTTGCATTTTGCCAACAGGAAGAGGAAAGTCTCTTCTTTATCAATTCCCTTCCATTCTTCTCCCCGGAATGACGCTTGTCATCTCCCCTTTGCTTGCTCTTATGCGAGATCAAGTAGGACAATTGAAAGAACGCTTCAATATAGAAGCAGCCTCTTTGAATAGCGATCAAGATATTTCAGAAAACGACAAAATTCGCGAAAGAGCCATTCAAGGGAGTTTAAAAATTCTCTTCATTTCTCCAGAACAGCTCGATCATGCAGAACGCTTTTCTTTTCTTCTCTCGCTTCCTATTTCTTTGGTTGTCATTGATGAAGCTCATTGTATTTCAACATGGGGCCACGACTTTCGACCCAGTTACAGACAAATCATTCATTTTTTAAAATCTTTAGAACCCAAAAATCCACGCATTTTAGGACTGACTGCAACAGCCGACTTGGCTTGCGAAACCGATATCCAAAAACAAATCAATGCAACGAAAGTAATCCGTGAAAGCTTGGATCGTCCAAATCTCAAGCTTTCTGTGATAAAAGCAAATAGCTTGGGCGCAAAACTTGGCCTTGTCAAACAACTGCTCTCAGAATCCACGACGCTCATCTATTGTGCAACAAGAGAAAATTGTGAACTTGTCGCAGAGCATCTCAATCAACAAAAAATCAAAGCCATCGCATACCATGCAGGACTTGAGGCCGAAGATAAAAGGGCGATTCAGGACGGATTTATTAATGACAACTATCAAGCCATTGCCGCGACCAACGCCCTAGGGATGGGCATCGACAAAGCAAATATTCGAACGCTGATCCATTTTGATGTTCCAGGTTCTATTACCGCTTATTATCAAGAAGTGGGGCGAGCTGGGAGAGACAACCTTCCTTCTCAAGGAATTCTTCTTTACGATTGGAAGGATACGAAAATCCAAGAATATTTCATCGCTTCTGCAATGCCTGAGAAAGAAGATTTTGATGCCGTTCTCAAAGGGAAAGACGGACTCACTCTTTCTGAAATTAAGCAAAACACAGGGCTTCACCCAACGCGCGTTCAACTCATTATTGCAGAGCTTGTTGAACAAGGATTCTTGAGAAAAGAGCTCAAAGGGAAATCGCAAATATACTGTAAAAAAGAAACGTCCCTTCCTCTGGATCTCTCTAGATACGACAATCAATTTCATGTAAAAACAAAAGAACTTAAAAAAATGATCCGTTATGCAGAAATGCGAAGCGGTTGTCGAATGCAAAGTTTACGAATGCATTTAGGAGATCAAGATAGCTCCTACTGTAAACGCTGTGATCTTTGCACGCCTTCAAGTCTCCCTGCATATAAAGATGAGGAAGCTCATGAAATCGATGCTTGGATTCAGCAAAAGCCAGTTCTCATTGCTCCTATGAAAATAGCAAAAATTAACGAAGGGTTATCTCTTTTTGATAGTAAACTAAGATCTGAGATGTTCGTTCGATTTATGAAAGAAAGACAGCATCGAGAAGATTTTGATGAAGAAATTTTTGCCCTTTGCAAAAAACATTTAAAGCCCGGTACTTATGCTACAGTCATTCCCGTCCCATCTTCAACTTGGCGCGCACGTCTTTCTGCCGCACACAAAATTGCAGAATATCTGAAAGTCCCTGTGCTAGATCTTCTTAAATGGCGTGAGATGCCAGAAAAAAGACAAGGAGAATTACTAAATAATGATCAGCGTGCAGCGAATGTCCATAAAAAGATGCAAGCAGAAGGAATCCTTCCTGAAGGCCCTATCTTGCTTTTTGATGACTATATTGGTTCTGGAGCCACTCTTCGCGAAGCCGCAAGAGCCCTTCGAGAAATCGGAAAAAAACCGATCCTCATCCCCTTCACAATTGCGTCGGTAAAATGGAAACTGGGGGCTCCCGGTTTCATCTAGTAACCTGAGTTTCGTATTTATCTCCTTGTAAATGAGAATCTTTTCGCAAAATTTTCATCTTTTCATCTCGGAAATAGCGCCTTCGGCTATTCCCTTCGAAAATCTTTCTCATTTTCATAGGAGAATAAACCCAGAACTCAGGTTATAGTCGATTGAATTTAAAATTACACATTTTGGCTGGCGCGAAAGCTGTCGAATTTTTACGATCGCAAAATGCATAGTAT
>CAYVDU010000169.1:0-3780 GCA_964450765.1 uncultured bacterium
CGTAAAGATCATCAACAGAACGAATTTTAGAAGTCGCGTATCTCTCTAAACACAAAACGGCATCTTCAGGACTCATCCCGCAGCCATCATCTTCCACTTCGATGAATTCTTGCCCTCCTTTCTCAATCGCTATACGAATACGGCGGGCATTTGCATCCAAGCTATTTTCTATCAGTTCTTTAATGATTGATGCAGAATTTTCAACAACTTCGCCTGCCGCAATTTGATTGACGACAACTTCGTCAAGACGAGCGATCTTTTGTCCCATCATAATTCTTCCTCAGTATATACTATACAGAAAGTCGCTATATTAAAAATGATGACACCACGAAAATCTCTTATCCTTTTCCTATTTCTATACATTCCCATATTTGGAACATATGTGGGAAATCCAGCGGCTCCAGCCATCATGAATACGGGGATTTTCTCTGCCCACAACCCCCTCATTAAAGGAACATCCGGCTACATCGCAGACTATGTTTCAGATAAAAAATACGAAACCTCTCAAGAAGATCCTTCTTTAGATCTCAACGATACATTTCGCGAGTTCATCATCCACTCGCAACTGGCAAGTCTCTCCGTAATTCTCCTTGAAAGGCTAGAGCTATTTGGAACTGTCGGCGGATCTAAAGAAAGAATTAAGCCTCACGATCAACCCAAAAACACTCCCATCGAATGGGATTTTGAAAGCGATTATCACTTCTCCTGGAGCACAGGAGCCAAAGTCGTCCTCATCCAATGGGGCCAAACTTACTTAAGCACCGACTTCACATATTGCTCCATTCCTGAATCACCGGCCACCTACTTCAAGTTTTTTAATCGCCTCAACTTGCCCATGAATTTTGACAAACAAAAACTATCCTTATCCGAATGGCAAACAAGTCTCGGCCTCTCTTCACGTATTTTCATCTTCACTCCCTACGTCGGAGGCAACTATATGCAATCAACACTCCATATCGCCAAAGGAGAAGAAATCGGTTCTATCGAATATAAAAACAAATACAAAATGGGATATTTTTACGGCATTACAGCCTCCATTTCCGGCCGATTCCATCTTAATTTCGAACAAAGATTCAGAAGCGAAAGCGCGTATAGCTTTTCAACCATCGCCGTCTTCTAGAAAAAACCTAAGAATCAGCGTAGAAAAAAGAAAAATATAGGTGCCTTTCAAGAGGAACCACTATATACAGAGAACTTCTGAGTAGCGCGTAAGCCAATTTTTGAATCCTATTCGATATAAAAAACAAATGTACAACATAAATAATAATTAAATAATCGGAAATAATGATATTGTGATATAATTAAAAAGAAATTAATATTATAGTGCGAATGCAAATCCAAAAAATCAGTAATCCTACCCATCGCTTGCTAGCTAAAAATCCAAACACCTGTCTATCAAGAAAAGGTGACGAACCAATGAAACGATATATAGAAATTCTTAAAGAAATGGACATTCACTATACAGTCGAGCAAATGATAGAACTGAGAAAAGGCATTGTGAATACGATACTTGATGAAAGTGGCAATGACCATACAGAGGAGGCATGCGGCCCATTCAGTAAAACTACGGACACGAAACAAGGAATCTTCATCGTCAACGGAAAGGTATATTCATTTGAAAAATTTAAAATACTATTTTTCAATTTCCTATACTCGCCTGTAACACACTTTATGACTGCAAATAATGACAAAACATATTTTAAAGCAACTGAAGCAATGTTCCTGATGATAGGAAATGATCTTAATGAAACTCTTCAATCTCGAGGAAATCCGATCCTTGATTTAAATCACTGTTGGCAAATCATTACAGAAATGTATACCGAAGAAAGATGAAGAATCAACGGCACGATAAGAATTCAATTTCTCGAATCATCTCCGATCTATTAAAACAATAAACGCTCTCGCCCAGGTGCTCTGAATCCAAACTCTCCACCGATTGTGGCTTGCCTTGGGAACCTTACCTCTCCGGTCACTTGGCGCTTTTCAGCATGCCAATGCGTAACAAAATATCTCTCTAACTGGTTCATTAGCACACGATCTAAAGAAGTACGAATAAACAAATACTCTGAGCCATCTATCAGTCCAGCACAACGAAGTTCGTGATATTCCCCAATATTTGAAAAATCGATCCCCACAACATTCTCCCCTCTCTGACTCAATAGAGAGCTCACAACTTCTAAATCCTGTATATTTCCTTCAGAGATTGCAAGACATCCTCCCAATATTTTCCCTCTCAATTGGTTAAATAATCGGTCATCCTCCCAGTAATTAACACCTTCCCAAGAGGACATATCACTTATGCAACCATCTGCATTCGCTCGTTTACATTGTCTCCACGACTGATCTACGCTTAAAAACTCACTCAGAATCGCTTGTAAATTTTCGGAATAAAACTCCTTTTGCTTTTGCGATAAACAAGATGAATGATTGATTCTAGAAGCAATGTCTGAAACATTCCCTCCTAATAAATTCAAAAAATCTGCACGAGAATTACAAATTTTAAAAAAAAGCGCCATCGCATGCATATATCTTACAACACAACAATCAAGATCCCGCACTAAAACCTTACAATGGTCAGGCGCCAAGAGAAGGGTAAAAAGGGCCCTTTCAGCTCCGACAACAATGACATACCCCGGGCTCAATTCTGACAGCATCGTCTGAACACTCAACCATCCTAAATGATTAGGATCTTCCGGCAAAATCCCGCTCTGCTGCAACACAGCCATCTTCATCATGTCCACAGGAGGAACTTCATTAGGACATACATATGGAGGCCACTCCTCTGCCCATCGCCGTAATCCAATAGGCCTCATGAATACTTCTTCTACACACTGCGTTGGGTTATCCAATAAAGAAATGGAAGAACTTACTGATGAAGCTACTGCTGCACCCCCTCCTCCTTGTCCCAACTGAGATATAGAATCCCCTGAAAGAGCAGAGACTGCGGACATAACAGCCGTATCCGCTAAAACCTCATCTTTCTCTAGTTGAACAACAGAGCTCCCTGTAAAAGCGGATACTACGGGCGCAAAAGAACCCTCCAGCCCTAACTGAGACACAGGAACACTCCCCACCAAAGCAGATCTTGCCACAGGAGATATCAAGCCTATACGAGCTCCATCCTCCACACAACCCAAATCATCAAGGCGAAAGAGACCTCCATTTCCAGAAGAATTTAAATCTAAACTAACAATTGAAGACATAATCAAAAACAACATTAATTATATATATTATACATTTTTTTAAACTAACAAACAAACAATTAACGATCCATGCTAAAGAAGGATGAAGATCCAACCTTCTAACTAGATTGAAAGCCATTAAATTCCCCAAAAGACAAATTGTATAGCACTAAAAATCAGCACAATACAGCTCTATTTCTTGAAAATCTGATCATTCTAAATCCGATTTTTCTTAGAGGTCTTAAACTAGAACAAATATAAAACCAGATTGTTTTCATCAGTCAAAAATTGAAGCTCTGCTACAATCATCCTTATATGGAAGAGCACCCCCAGGCGCGGCACATTGTCGACACCCTCTCAAAAGCAGGTTATATTGCTTACTACGCAGGGGGCTGGGTTCGTGATTTTTTGCTCAATCACCCTTCCGATGATATCGACATCGCAACCAGCGCTTCTCCCGATGTAGTGCAAGCTCTTTTCCCTCACACGGTCCCCATTGGGATTGCTTTTGGAATCATTCTTGTCATTATCGAAGGTCATTATTATGATGTTGAGTCATTCTTGTAATTTTTTTATGACGTATTCTGCTTTTGTAGAT
>CAYVDU010000170.1:0-3773 GCA_964450765.1 uncultured bacterium
CTGGGGACTTGATCTTTCCGGAGGAAAAACAGTCGAAATCGAACTCCTAGACTCCAATCATCAAGTTGTTACAGATGAATCTGATATTAAGCTGGGGTTGAGCGAATTGCGTGATCGCGTAGGGAAAATGGGAGTCTCCGAAATCAGCTTGCGTAAAGTAGGAAATCATATTGTACTAGACTTCCCAGGAACGCAAGCGTTGTCCGCCTCTGAACTCATTCAAGCGTCCACAATGTATTTCCATATAGTCAATGAAAAATTCTCTACATTCAATCCTCTTTTAGGAAATCATGTAGATAACTTCTTACAAGATGTATGGAACGAAGCCGTTGTCAAAGGAAAGACAGACAGCGCCGCTATTCAAAACATTGCAATCAAACATCTTTATGGCGACGAAAGTGACATCTTAAATCCTCATCCGAGATCTGAATCCGCCCGTATTCTCTTAGAAAACGGCCTTCAATTAGCGATCCATGAATCTACACCAGCATCAAGCTCTTTTGATGAAACTCTTTCCAAAATCGCCCTCTTTAGAGGATCTAAACCCAGTGAATGGCAAAGCAGCAGCCTCCACCCCCTCGTCATCGTGTTTAAAAACTTTGCTCTCGAAGGAGCTCACCTCAGCCAAATTCATGCCTCTTACGATCCTTCCAAGGGAAATTATTTAAGTTTCGAAGTATCCCGTTCTTTACAAAATAAGAATGGAGAAAAAATCTACCCGCAGCAAGATCTTCACGCCTGGACATCTCGTTTCTCAAAAGAAAAAATTGGAGCCACCAGCTACGAAACATACTCTCGTGGACATGGATGGAGAATGGCTGTCATCCTCAATGATCGGATTATTAGCGCTCCATCACTTGAGTCTGCCCTGCGAGAAAGCGCCATGATTACCGGCAATTTTTCTCAAAGAGAAACAGAACGCCTAACTCGCGACTTAAAAGCGGGATCTCTCACGTTTTCTCCTCATATCCTTTCCGAAAAAAATGTAAGTCCGGAACTCGGGAAAACAGACCGCATGAAGGGAATCATTGCGACTACAGCAGCGCTTCTACTCGTGGTCATATCGATGATTGGATATTACCGCTTTGCAGGAGTCATCGCATCCATTGCCGTTTTATTCAACCTTTTGATTCTATGGGCTACATTACAAAATTTAGGAGCCACACTCACCCTGGCAGGGATTGCGGGAATTATTCTCACTGTAGGAATGTCTATTGATGCAAACGTTCTTGTTTTCGAGCGTATTAAAGAAGAATTTACGATCACAGGAAAACTATCCTCCGCAATCAATAGTGGATATAAAAAAGCGTTTAGCGCCATTGTCGACTCAAATATCACAACGATTATTGCTGCAGTTATTTTACTTAGTTTTGACGCGGGTCCGATCAAAAGCTTCGCGATCAACCTGATTATCGGAATCATCTCTTCAATGTTCACGGCCCTTTTTGTAACCCGTTTCTATTTTGATTGGTGGATACAAAATCCAAAGAATAAAACTTTAAAAATGGCCCAATGGATCCGTCCGACTGCATTCAACTTCTTAAAGTATGCAAAACCCTCTTTCATGTTCAGCATAACGATCATCGTAGCAGGCTGCTCCCTTATGTTTTTACGATCGTCGACAATACTCGGCCTTGATTTCTCCGGCGGAGTTTCTTTAAATCTCGAATTAGAGCCTAATTCCTCAATCCACTATGCAAGTCAAGTAGAAAATGCTTTTCAACAATCAGGAGCTAAAGCGCAAGATTTTCAAATCAGAGAGTTGAACCGCTCTCACAATTTGCGCATCTTATTTTCTCCAAGCATGGAAGAAAAAGGGAAACCATTTTTCGAACTACCTATAGAACAAGACGTAGAAAATCCCCAGTTTTCATATGAAAAAAACCCTCGCATCCAGTGGATTGTATCTACTCTCGAAAATGCAGGCCTATCGATTCCTCAAAGTGAAAAACTGAAACTTCAAGAAAATTGGACATCCATCAGCGGCCAAATGTCTGATTCAATGAAAAATCATGCTCTCATCGGCTTTCTATTTTCATTCATTGCTATCTTTATCTATTTAACGTTCCGCTTTGAATATAAATTCGCAGCAGCCGCCATTGCTTGCCTTATTCATGATGTGTTTATTACCCTCGCAGCAATCGGTCTTTTGCATTTCTTTGGAATCCCCATTCAATTGGATCTCATTACCGTTGCCGCTCTCATGACGGCGGTTGGATATTCTCTAAACGACACCATTATTATTTTCGACCGCATTCGAGAAGAGATGGCCAGCAACAGTAAAAAATCTCTCATCGAGATCATCAACCATGCCCTCAATTTTACATTGAGCCGTACGGTCATTACCTCCGGTACAACGCTGCTTGTCCTTTTAGCTCTGCTCATTCTTGGAGGATCGTCTATTTTCGGATTTTCTTTAGTCATGACAATTGGTGTTGTTTTTGGAACCATCTCATCGTGGTTTATTGCAGCCCCGCTCATGCTCTTTTTCCACAAGAAAGAAGAAAAATCGCTCGAAAAAGCATGAAAAGGAGCTCTTTAAGTGAGGCATTTCCCGTATATTCAATTTCTGCTATAAGACTGCTTAAGAACTCGAACTTTGGATATTCAGAAACCGATGAACTCCCACCAACTCCAATGGATATATCCGGAAAAAAACAACCACCTCTTACAATCCATTATTGCAGAATTTAAAATTCATCCGGTCATTGCACAAATCCTCATCTCCCGAGGGTTTAAAGAGCTCCCTGACATTCATGAGTTTCTCTACGCCAAGCTCCCTAACCTTTTTGATCCAGAATTATTTCCTGACATGGATAAGGCCGTCTCAAGAATCCTGTCTGCCCTCGAAAACAGAGAACACATTCTGATTTATGGAGACAATGACGTAGACGGCATGTCTGCAGCAGCCCTTCTTACAGAATTTTTTAAAGCCTTGGGCGGCCAAGTATTTTTCGATATTCCAAATCGCTCTTCATTGAAAAAAAGTCTCATAGGAGATGCCCTAGCCTTCGCTCTTCATCATCAATGCACTCTTCTCATCACAGTCGACTGCGGGATTACCGCTGTTAAAGAAATTCAAGAAGCAGTCGAACACGGAATCGATGTCATTATTACAGATCATCATGAACCAACATCCAAAATTCCTTTATGCATTGCCACACTCAACCCAAAACTCATCAATAGCACCTACCCGAACAGAGAACTCACTGGAGTCGGAGTGGCTTTCAAACTCGCTCACGCCATTGTCAATGCCCTCATTAATCAAGAAAAAACAGATCTCTCTCACATCGATCTTAAAAACTACCTGGATTTGGTAGCTCTTGGAACGATTGCTGATATGGGAGCCATCAAAGGGGAAAATCGCATTCTTGTCCGCTATGGACTCAAACAAATGCACAAAATGCAAAGAGTGGGCCTCGCCAAACTATTCGAAGTCAGCGAACTAGAACAAGGAGAACTCACTCCGGCAGATATTGCCTCTAAAATCGCGCCAAGACTCAATAGCTTGGGAAGAATTGCGGATCCTATCAAAGGAGTCGAACTCCTCTTAATACGCGATAGTCAAAGCGCAGAAATTCTTGCTCAAGAACTAGATCTCAATAATATCGAACGACAAAAGATTGAAAGAGAAGCCGCTGAAGAAATTGAAGATGAGCTCTTCCGCCATCCAGAAATGCTTCAAAAAAAAGCCATTATTCTCCAATCTAAAAAATGGCATCCTGGAATTATCGCCATTCTCTCTGCACGTCTTGCTAAACAAACAAACCGCA
>CAYVDU010000171.1:0-3767 GCA_964450765.1 uncultured bacterium
GGGATTTTTCTGCCAAGAAGATACCATGCCTTAGACCCGAAAGCAAGCTTAAAAGGCATGTCAATTTAAAAATTAAATCGACAAAAGCAAGGAGCAAAAAAACACACAAAGACTCAAAATCGTCGATTTTTGACGTTTTAACGCGCCTAGACATGAAGTTACTTGTTGCGCTTTGGTATAAGCTTGTGTAAAACAGAAAAACACTCTAAAATTTACTCATAAACATTTAGGCATTTCATGTTTGGATTTCTCAAGAAAATTTTCGGCACACATCAATCGCGTCTTTTAAAAAAATACTGGAAAATTGTCCCTCAAGTAAATTCTTGGGAAGAAAAATATCAAAAATTTTCTGAAGAAGAGCTCCGATCCAAGACACAAGAATTCAAAAAAAGAATCTCTCAAGGAGAATCTTTAGAAAGCTTACTGCCGGAAGCTTTTGCTGTTGTAAAAAACATGTGTAGACGCCTATGCGGAACGGAAGTTCATGTTTCCGGCTACACCCAAAAATGGGATATGATCCCCTACGACGTCCAGATTTTGGGCGCGATTGCGATGTTTCATGGATCCATCGCCGAAATGCAAACGGGCGAAGGAAAAACCTTAACAGCATCCATGCCTCTGTACCTTCATGCTCTAACAGGAAAGGGCTCCCATCTCATCACCGTAAACGACTATTTGGCAAAACGAGACTGTGAATGGATTGGATCCATTTTCAGGCGGTTGGGCCTCACTGTCGCCTCTCTAACTAATGACATCCCTCTCTTCAAAAGAAAAGAAATCTATGAGTGCGATATTGTCTATGGAACCGCTTCTGAATTCGGATTCGATTATCTTAGAGACAATTCAATGGCCATGCACAAATACGAACAAGTGCAGAGCCATCATTACTTCGCAATGGTTGATGAAATCGATTCGATCCTCATTGACGAAGCAAGAACACCGCTCATTATTTCCGGTCCTGTTCATGATAGCAAACAAATGTACGACGTCCTCAAAGAAGGAGCCTCACATCTCGTCCGAATCCAAAGAGATCTTTGCAACCGCTTCGCAACAGAAGCGAGAAAATCTCTTGAGGCAGCAGGCCTTCTCGAAGAAAGCGAAAAAGCACCCAAAATCACAAAAGAACACCAAGAAATTTTCAAAAAACTCTGGCTCGTTACGAAAGGAACTCCTTGCAATAAAATTTTAAAAAGAATCAAAGAAAATCCCGACCTGCGCGTTGCTATCGACAATTGGGAAACCTATTTCTTTGGAGAACAGAACAAGGAAGAAAAACACAGATTCCTATCCCAGCTTTATATTATCGTCGATGAAAAAAACAATGAATATGAGCTAACCGACAATGGGATTCTTGCTTGGTCAGAATTCATCAAAACCGAGCACAAAAACCAAGACGATTTCGTAATGTTTGACCTAGGCCATGAATATGCCCTCATCGAACAAGACCCTTTTCTTTCCGAACAAGAGAAAATGCAAGCGAAAGTAAAGATCAGAGAAGAAGATTCAAAAAGAAAAGAAAAAGCCCATAACTTGCGCCAACTTCTCCGTGCGCATCTTCTCATGGAAAAAGATGTCGATTACATTGTCCAAGACAATAAAATCGTCATCATCGATGAAAACACAGGAAGGCCTCAGCCAGGAAGAAGATTCTCCGACGGACTCCATCAAGCCATCGAAGCCAAAGAAGGCGTTCTCATTCAGGGCGAAACGCAAACATACGCTACAGTAACACTGCAAAATTATTTCCGCATGTATGAGCGTCTCTCCGGCATGACAGGAACAGCCATGACGGAAGCCAACGAATTCAAAGAAATTTATAAGCTTGAAGTTCTCGAAATTCCGACGCATAGACCCTGCAAAAGGCAAGATGCAGACGACGAAATCTACATGACAGAGCGGGAAAAATATAATGCCATTTTAAAAGAGATCAAACAAATCCATGAACAAGGACGGCCGATCCTTATCGGAACAGAATCTGTCGAAGTCTCGGAAAAGCTATCCCGCATCCTAAAGCAAAACAAACTCGAACACACCATTCTCAATGCAAAGAATCACGCGAAAGAAGCTGAAATCATTGCAGACGCAGGAAAGAAAAACGCGATCACCCTTGCAACGAACATGGCGGGACGAGGAACGGATATCAAATTACAAGACGGCACAAAAGAACTCGGAGGGCTCCATGTCATTGGCAGCACAAGACACCACTCTCGTCGTATCGACCGTCAGCTCAAGGGACGAGGAGGAAGACTCGGAGATCCAGGCACATCGAAATTTTATGTCTCTTTTGAAGATCATTTAATGCGCTACTTTGCATCTCCAAGAATGACACTCCTTTTACAGAAATATCGCCCCCCCGAAGGAGAGCCTATTTCTGCAAAGCTCCTCAATAAATCCATTGAAACAGCACAAAAACGAATTGAGCAACGCAATTACACCATCCGAAAGCACACTCTGGAATATGATGATGTCATGAATCGGCAAAGACAGGAAGTGTATGCATTCCGCAATGAGCTTCTTGCCAGTTCATCTCCGCTTCAAATCGCCACAGAGTTATTAGAATCGGTATGCAAAGGAATTTTGCAAGGAAAGCTCCAAGGAAAAGAAAAAGACATTAACGCATGCACACAGAATTTATCCGAGCACTTCCCGATTAAATTTGATTTAAAAGAGTGGGAAGAAGAAACGGTTTCCGATGAAGATCTCGAAAAGAAAATACAAGAAAAAGTGCTCCTGTCTTTTGAGCAAAAACTCTCTTTCCAAAAAAATCTTCTTGCCTCCTTTCGGCTTGAACTCAAAGATCCTCTAAAAGCATCCAATATCATCCAGGAAGTCATTCGAAATCTCATGGTGCGTAAAATCGATCAGCTCTGGCAAGAACATCTCTTGCACATTGATCATTTGCGCTCAGACATTCATATGAGAACTGTTGGACAAAAAGATCCGCTTTTGGAATTCAAACACGAGTCTTTTGCTCTATTTGAAGTTTTCTTCGACAGACTGCGCCAAGAAATCACGCATGATCTATTCCGCTTTGACGTTGTTCCCCAACAACTACAAAAGCCGGTAGAAATCGGCTTGTAAAAGGGTCGACTTGTGGTGCATCAACAGCGAAAGAAGGGGCCCTCGAGTTGTGGTGTATAAACCGTGAAAGAGGGAGACCCTCAAGTTGTGATGTATGAACCGCGAAAGAGGGTAACGCAGAATAAGAGAGAAAAGCGTAGAAGCGCAGAAAAGAAGAAAAAGAATTCGCGAAACGCGAAAGAAAAGAAGAATTTTAATTCTCTCCCTTCATTCCTCGAATATTTTAAGCACACTAAAACGCAATAGAAGATCTATTTTTGCGCTCCCTTCTTCAATTCAATCTCCCGTCTTTCCAAGATAACTCTGCAATTAGACTCTTTTTCTTTCTCTTCGCGTTTCGCGAATTCTTTTTCTTCTTTTCTGCGCTTCTGCGCTTTTCTCTCTTATTCTGCGTTACCCTCTTTCACGGTTCACGCACCACAACTCGAGAACCTTCCTCACTGCCATAACTTTTTGAAATTGTACCACAAACGATACCAGAATCTCTCTTCAATATCTTTAGACGCTACAAGAGATTCTTGCTTCAAGACGTTTCCTTTTGAATCTTTAATCTGAATACATCCAACTTCATCTCCCTTATGGATCGGCAAAGCAGGAACCTTCCAAGAAATAAATGCTTGTATAACCGGTTCTTCTGCCGGATAAAATGAAATCACAATCTCATCTTTCACTTTAGCAACGAGCAA
>CAYVDU010000172.1:0-3763 GCA_964450765.1 uncultured bacterium
TGTCTGGCTTGTGGAAGACATGCCTGAAAGGCGTTTTCGCCGTCTTATGGAATTGATCGATTCGAAAAGAGCGAATCGGATCCGTGAATTGAAGAAACATGATCGGAAGAGCGCCGGACGTTTAATGACGTCTGAATTTTTTGCTTTTACGATGGATATGACCATCGGGGAAGCTGCTGTCTATATTCGCGATAATCCTCGTATTGATTTTACAAAGGGAATTTTTATTTTAAATCATTCGGGAGAGCTCCAAGGTTATGTGCCTGCCCGGAATATGATGATTAATTCTGCGAATACTCCTTTAAGACAAGTCATGCGTCCTGTGCTTCATAAAGTGACGCCTGAAGCCACTCGAGAAGAGGTGATCGATATCGTGGAGCGTTATAAAATTTTCTCGCTTCCGGTTGTTGATATTGATAATTATTTAGTTGGAGTCGTGGCTCACGAGGATATTGTTGAGGCGATGGAAGACATGGCGGATGAAACGATTGCCCGCATGGCTGGTACGAATGAAAAATTTACTTCGCACGATTCTGTGCTCCGCCGTTTTGTAACAAGGGCTCCTTGGCTTGTTGTGACTTTGATTGCCGGTCTTTTGAATGTAGGGGTGATGTCTTCCTTTCAAAAACATGAAGGGGGAGTGCTTACTTTTGCTTTGTTTTTTGTTCCTTTAATTACGGGAATGTCCGGAAATATTGGCTTGCAGTGTAGTACAGTGCTGGTTCGGATTATGGCGATGGGAGGTCTTTCTGTTGGCAGCCGTAAGGAGACGATTGTAAAAGAGCTCTTGAGCGGGTTATTTACCGGATCTATTTTTGGCGTCTGTAGCGGTTTAATTGTCTATGTGTTTGATCTGCTTAGTGGAGGAGCTCTTGGGTCTTCCACTCCATTTGCGGTGTCTGCTATTGTTGGTGTCGGCTTGATTGGAAGCTGCTTTGCCGGGACGTTTCTAGGCGTGTTTTCTCCTCTTTTCTTCGCTCGCATAGGGGTTGATCCTGCGATTTCTGCAGGACCCATTGTGACTTCTTTTAATGATTTTCTTTCGATGACGATTTATTTTGTGATCGCTTGGGGTGTCAGCGGTTTATTTTTTTAATCTGGACGTGAGAAATTTTGTTTTTCTATTTTTCTTTTTCGATTGTTTTATGTTCTTAATTCTCTAAGTTATATTTGATTAAATTATAAATTGTACGTTTTGATACAGATGAAAAATATAATTGTAGGCTTGGCATGATGAGCTTAAGATGTTACTTATTCGGAGGAGGTGATTGTCTCCGCGTTGGAGTTTATGTTGTGCTTCCGTCAATCAAGCGTAGCTGACTTTAGAGTTGTCGATCAAGGGTATTATTCGAGTCGAGATCCATAGGGTTCAATTGCGAGAGATTATCAAAAATCCAGTTTAGTAATGCGGTCCTGTGTCCTTGCCAGCGAAAGAAAATCCATTCATTAGACAAGAAGTATATCGAAGCGGCTGTGAGAGCATGAAAGGGGGCGGTAATGGCTAGATATTCTAGTTTTTTAAGAGTTTTATCTGAGAGGCCAATAAATTGGTCGTAAGTGATAAATCCAAGGATGGTTAATGACTGCATGGACAAGAAAGACACCGAGGCAGCCTTCATGATTTTAGCAGGATCTAAGTTGCCTGTTCTCTGATCACGAATGTCTGAAAAAAGGATCATGAAACCTCTTATTACTGTTGATGTAAATCTTAATGATTGATTGATTATATTCATGATAATTAAATTTCCTTATTAGCGTTTTTTTAATGAGATGAAGCATATAGTGGTTCCACTTCAAAGTCCTCTATCTTTTCATTTTTTCTGCGCTTCTGCGCTTTCTCTTTTCTTCTCATGCTGATCTTTAAGTTTTTATTTACCAGAACCTGATCGAAATAGAGAACTTTCAACTGGAACGGGTATATCTCCATAATGAACGGAATGTAAGAGAGGCTACTGCTGCTACGCAACTAACAGTTGTGATTGTCGGAACGTTTTTTAATAATTCGAGTGAGCAACTTAGGTTACCAAAGCCTAAACAAAACTGTAAGGCTTTTAATCTGATTATTATGCTTACTTCACAATGGGTCAACACTTCTTGCAAACACTCAACATGATTGCTCGTTACGGCTTGCATGACGCAACTTTCGATGTTTTCTTCAGACAAGATTTCGTGGATTGCGCCCAGAACGATTCTTAGTGTCTTGATGTCATTTCTTGCTATTATTTCGTTTATAGAATTACTTATTTCCCAGCTGTTGTTTATTAGTAAAATAGGCCTTTCTCTGGAAAGGCTTGCAATTTTTTCAACATCTCCATCACGTACGGCTATTTTTAAGTCTTTTACAAAGAATTCGGGAATTAATTCAGGATATATTTCCAATAATTTTTCACGCTCAGCTAGAGGCCAATTAGCAGTAGCTCTTACTAAAGCGGCCTTTTTCTTATAAGAGGCGCAGTGATTTTGTTTTTGATCATCTATATGAGTGAAGATTCTTTGACAGAAGGGACATACGACTCTCTCCTCTTGCATGGATTCCCTGTCTAAGCATTCTTTACATAAGAAGTGATGCATTGCCATTTCTGCAGTTTTTCTGACCGTTGGGTTCTCTGTGGTATTTGAGATGCATTTGAATAATGGGGTTTCTTCTTCACAGCAAAGGTCGCACCTACCTGTTGTTTGAGTATCTTTGAAGCTAACGCCGACCTGAGGGAACATGTTTTTCCTTTTTTATTGGTTATATTTTATATCAAATTATAATTAAAAATTAACTATATTTTTATTTTATAGTATTGTTTTATTTGAATGTTGTATTTTTTGATAATTACAAGTTGTTGATTGTCAATGAGATGGTTTGATATGTGGTGTATTTTCTTGGTTCAGAAGGACTTAAATAGATTAGATGTCATCGTTAAATTTATAAGTGGATCCACTATAGCAGGTTGCCATAACAGACGTGTTCGTAGGAGCAAAGTTTTCAAAAAAATCGGTTTAAAAGAGCCTGAAAATTGACAGACCCTTAGTTATTCGAGATGTCTATTCTTTAGGAGGTACGATGGTGAGCCGTCTTTGGCGATGATAGACGACGGTAGATGGTTGTTTGAGCTGCCACTCTTGGGCAATACCAGGTAAGTTGAGCTTATAGTGAGATAAGGAAAAGAGGTTTTTCCAATTTTGAAGAGGAGGGGTGAGTTGTTCCGGGGGGCTGTCGAGTTGGCGGAAGGCAACGCCACCCTCTCCAAAGCCCTCTCCTAGGACGGTTCGGATCGGAAGCGTACAGAAGGCTGCAAAGAAGTCGCCAATCCTATGGAAAATGGAGTAGATCCCGGAGAGGAGCTTGTCGAAAAAATGATTGACTGCGTGAGGAATAAATCGCGGTTTGTTTTCTTTCCACCAAGAAGCTGCTTGTTTTGCCCAGGTTTTGATTTGGATTCCGATGTTTCTGATGATGTTTGGACAGACTCGATGGATGGCTTGTTTAAGAGAGAGTTGCGTCGGAACGGTGATGTTGGCTGCTTTACAAGCTTCTTTTGCGTAGACAGCGCAGTTTTGATGGATAAAATTAAAGCCAATCTCATTGCCTAAATTGATGCTGTCAAAATGGTATTTTTTTGTGAACGCATAAAATCGATGAGCTTCTTCTTGAGTAATTGGGATGTTAGTGACGATTTTTTCATGTTCAGTGTATTCATAGGGATCTGGACTTTGAAAGCGACCCTGAGTCGTCATGCAAGGAAGTAGAGAGCTATTTTTTAGACCATAGCCT
>CAYVDU010000173.1:0-2504 GCA_964450765.1 uncultured bacterium
ATTAGACGCTTTGGCGCTGCCAAAATGTGTAATTTTAAATTCAATCGACTATATCATTTTTTAGTCTGTTGGTGAACTTGACTTGAGAGTGTTTTTATAGTACATGTTTTCCATCGATATGCAAAAAAAAATCTGCAAAATTTTTTATCTTTGTGTGGTTGTGTTTCCATTTGTTCGGGTGTTGGGAACTGAGTATTTCTGGGGAGTTCCCTCAGCAGGAGGAGATTGGAATGTAGCGGGGAATTGGGTGCCGCCTGGAGTTCCGAACTCTTCTGCAGATGCGGCTGTTTTTGACGATTCTATAATAATAGCTCCTCAAACTATTACGTTGAATGCTTCGTTTTCCCCTAGTGTCAATTTGATCCTATTTAATGTTAATCAAAGTTGTACAATAGGTATTCCTGGTCAAGGCCCTATTCATTTAGTGGTTGGAGTCTCCAATCCTCAAATTATATTGCGAGAAGGTTCTCATAGTATTGTTGCTGGTTTAGATCTCGCTAACCCAGTTAAAATTTCAGATGGAGGCTCTCTGGTTATTTCTGGGGTAATGAGCGGAGTGAGTTCTTTGGTCATGGAGGGTATGGGCACTGTGACTTTAAGTGGAGCGAATTCGTATGCGGGAGGTACAACTGTAAGTAATGGAACTCTGATAGGGGATACGACGAGTCTTCAAGGTACAATCATTGTGAGCGGAGGAGCTACAGTCTTAAATTTCACTCAGACAACAACTGGCACTTATAGTGGGAGTTTACAAGGAGCTTCCGGTAATGTGAATTTTTCATCATCCGGGGAAGTTCTGACAGTGACAGGAACAAATTCATTTTCAGGCACCACAAATCTTGTAGGAAACACCTTATTAAATATAGGAGGAGCGTCTTCTCTTCCTTCAGGCACAGTGACGATGGCAGCAGGATCTACGTTGCAAGCAGGGCTTTCTTTTACTTCCACATCCGGAAATCCGATTGTCTTAGCCTCAGGGACTGCCACCTTTGATTCGCTAGGTTTTACGATGACTTTATCAAGACCAATCATAGGGGCAGGACCTTTTGTAAAAGTGGGTTCCGGCACCGTGATTTTCAATGGTGTGAATACATATAACGAAGGAACGATAGTAAGTGCCGGGATTTTACAAGGAGCTGCGACGAGCTTGCAGGGCAATATCAGTATTGCCAGTGGAGCGTCTTTGGTGTTTAACCAAACTGGAGTGGGTACGTATACCGGTGACTTAAGTGGAGCAGGTTCTTTGATGATTCGGGGAGGCTCTACTTTGACAATGAGTGGAAATAATCATGCTTCTTTTACTGGGATGACAACGGTTGATAGTTCTACAACATTGCAATTAGCAAGTGGCTCAGCTCTTGGTAGCGGAACCGTCGCATTGTCTTCTGGAACTTTAAAAAGCGGTTTTGCAAATCTGATCATTCCTAACACAGTCACACTTACAGGAACTGCCAATGCTTTTGATTCGAATGGGAACACGATGACATTGTCTGGCTTGCTTCAAGGAGTCGGTGGTGGATTTGCAAAAACGGGAACGGGCACCGTTATTATTACAGGTACTGCCAATACTTATTCTGGAGGAACGACTGTCGATGGAGGCTCCTTAGAGGGAACGGCATCGACTTTGAAGGGGGCTTTTACACTCACAAGTCCTGGTCAGTTGGTATTCAATCAAACAACGACAGGAACCTCTGCAATCACTGTGTCAGGGAATGGGGCTCTGAGTGCACAGGGAGGATCAACGCTGACACTGACAGGCAATAGCTCTCCATTTACGGGGACAACCTCTGTCCTTGGCTCTTCTACGCTTGTTGTGGATGGCAATCTTCAGGGATCTCCTGTTTCTGTGGCGGTTGGATCGATTCTTTCTGGATCAGGGACTGTGGGAGTTACAACGATCAACGGTCAGTTAGCTCCGGGAACTAGTGGAAATGGAACTCTTTTTGTGAATGGAGGTCTGACATTTAACGGAGCTCCTTCTTTTTTCGTGGCAATTACCCCGACAACAAACGGTAAAGTGCAAGCAAGTGGTGTGGCTACATTGACCGGTGATGTGATTGCAGCTCCGGCTGTTGGATCTGGTTTTTTTGGACTTTCAAAGACATATACGATTTTGACAGCTTCTTCGCTTGTCGGAACATTTAATCCGGCAGTAATGGTGACAGATCCTGCATTTACAGGGAGCCTTTCTTATACGGCGACAGATGTTTTTCTTCAGATGATCATCTCAAAGCCTTTTTTGAATTTTCCTTTTGAAAATACGAATGAAAGAGCTGTTGGAAACAATATGGATGCGATCAATTCTGCCGGCACTATTTCTACAGATATGGCGTCTGTCATTGATTCTTTGGTAGGTCAAAGCAATGCAGCTGTGAATCAAGCTCTCAATCAAATGCACCCGGCTAACATGAGCGCTTTTGCGGAAGCTCAAGGACAGCTTGGTGGACAGCTTTTATCTTTGTTTCATCGGCCTCTTTCTTTAGTGTGCGGCTGTGATCGACCGA
>CAYVDU010000173.1:2514-3753 GCA_964450765.1 uncultured bacterium
GGTAGAGCCTTTTGGAAATTGGCTGAAAGTCGAAGATCGAGGAATCCAACTTGGGTTTTGGACGAAAACAGGCGGTATTGCTTTTGGATATGATCGGAAATTTTTTGATTGTTGGACATTGGGAGTTGGCGGTGCATGGAATTCATCCAATTTGAAGTGGTTTAAAGGGAGAGGCCATGCACATTTTTCCGGTCTTTATGGATCTTTATATAGCGATTTAGTTCTTGGCCGTTTTTATTTTGGCAGCTCTCTTTATGCGGGAAAAGATTGGTATGACACTACGCGTCATATTCACTTTACTACGATTGATCGAAGAGCCAGATCCATGTCTTCCGGCGTTGATGCGGCAGCTCAAGTAACAGGTGCCTATTTTTTTGGGATGCCATCTTGTCTTTTATATCCTTATGCAACGTTGGATTGCTTGTATTTGCATAACGACTCTTTTACAGAAAGAGGGGCAGAGTCTTTGAATTTACATGTGGATGCTTATAAAAGCACAACGCTTCGTTTGGAAACAGGAGCCGCTTGGCAGTGGATTGATAAAAATGCATCGGGAACATTTTGCATCTCTCCTTTAATTTCGATGGGTTATGTTTGGGAAAAGCCGTATCGGGATCATTATCATTCTACATTTCAAGGGCAGACTCTTTCGTTTAGAACGTTGGGTTGGCATCGATCTTGGAATCTTCTGAATCTTCGATTTGGTGTTAAAATGACCTATCGCTGTTTCTTTTTGGATTCACAATATATTGGCGATGTGTCGATCAGTAATCATTACTTGCTGAACCAAAGAGCCAATTTCCGATTGGGCGTTCATTTTTAGTCCACTATAACTCACATGTTTGATGATTTTTGGGTTACAGGGCTTCCCTGCATCAATTTCGTCATGCCTGATCTTGCATATCTTGTTTCTTCGAGTTGTTTAGTAGGATGTATATGAGTAGCTGCTCTTGGGTTTTGTTTGCAAGATGGTGGTATATAGTGGTTCCAGTTGAAAGTTCTTTGTTTCGATCAGGTTCCGGCAAATAAAAACTTAAGGATCAGCGCAGAAGAAAAGAGGAATCGCAGAAAAAGAAAAATAAAGAGGCCTTTCAACTGGAACTAGTATAGTGGATTCAATTATAAATTGCACGTTTTGGCTGTGCTATATTGGTTTCAATGAAAAATTGCATAGTTTGGCAAGTGCGAAAGCTGTCGAATTTTTACGATCGCAAAATGCATAGTATTAATCCAATACAA
>CAYVDU010000174.1:0-3724 GCA_964450765.1 uncultured bacterium
AGATTGAAAGCTGCCGCATTTCACGCTCGCCAAAACATGCAATTTATCATTGAATCCTCTATGCTTGTTTCTTTTGGGCTGGTTTTGTGTGTGGTTTTACAGGGTGGGTCGATCAGACTCCAAAGTCAAAAGAGCTTTTAGAGAAGATGACTCAGGTTCTTTCTCATCGAGGTCCTGATGCGTCGGGGATTTTCCATGAAGCAACTACCGGATTTGGCCATCGACGTTTAAGTATTATCGATCTTGCAGCAAGTCATCAACCAATGACGAGTGAAGATGACGCTTACGTTCTTGTTTATAATGGGGAAATTTATAATTTCCTTGAGCTTAGGAAAGAATTAGAATCTTTAGGGAAACGTTTTCGTACTAACGGAGACACGGAAGTTTTACTACAGGCCCTGATTGAGTGGAAAGAAGAGGCTCTTTCTCGTTTGTCCGGGATGTTCGCTTTTGCTTTTTGGGATAAGAAAACAAAAACACTTCTTTTAGCACGCGATCATCTGGGAGTAAAGCCGCTTTATTTTTATCGAGATCGGGAGCGGATTGTTTTTGGATCTGAGATTAAGGCTCTTTTAGAGCATCCATCCATTTCTCGAGAAATCGATCCAAATGCGATCGGACTTTATTTGGAGTGCCAATATATCCCTGCCCCGAAAACGATTTTTGAGCATATTCAGAAGCTGCCTCCTGCTCATTACATTCTTTATGGACAAGATGGATTTTTGCAAAAGTGTTATTGGACGCCCTCGTATTTTCCGAAAATTGATTGCGATGAGCAACTCGCTGCAGATTTGTTTGAAAAAGAATTGCGCCGTTCTGTTCGTTCCATGTTAGTTGCTGATGTGCCTTTAGGTGTTTTTGTGAGCGGAGGGATTGACTCATCAATGATTGCCTCGATCATGCAGCAAGAGAGCCGTGAAAAAGTGCATTTATTTTCTATCGCTCTCAATCACAGTGATGGAGAGCAAAAACATGCGCAAAGTGTGGCTGACTTTCTGGGAGCTCACTTTTATCCTTTGGTTGTAGAGCCTAACGATTTGATTTCTGCTTTAGATGGTTCCTTTGATGAGCCTTTAGCAGATCAGGCAGCTCTTCCTACACTCCTTCTTTCAAAATTAACAAGACAGCATGTGAAAGTGGTTTTAACAGGAGAGGGGGCGGATGAGATTTTGGCCGGGTATAGTAATTATCCTAAGAAATTAAAAGAGGCTTCTCTTTGCAATTTGCTGCACCATTCCTTTTTGCCTTATTTGTATCCACTCATGCCTGCTAAATTGCGAAAAAGCCGTCTTTGTAAGGCGATGAGAAGACCTATTTCTCGCCGTCATACAACAATTCCTAATCTTTTTGATCGAGAAACGTATTCTTCTTTGCTGCAAAAAAGCTTTTTTTCTTCGCAAAAAGAGTCGCTGGAAGAGATTGCAGAACGGTATTACTTTGAATGCACATCGCAGGATCTTCTGGATAAAATGCTGCATATTGATACGAGGCTTTGGCTTGCTGATGATTTGCTAACGAAGGTGGATCGTTCGACAATGGCATATTCTTTAGAAGCAAGAGTCCCTTATTTAGATCATCGTTTGGTGGAGCTTGTGGCGAGGTTGCCGTGTAAATATAAGCTGCAAGGTTTTGAGGGTAAGTTTTTATTAAAGAAGGTGGCTGCGCAAGGATTTCTTCCGATCGATATTGTACGCCGTGCTAAAAAGGGATTTACAATGCCGCTTGGCGATTGGATGAGCTCTGAATTAAAACCTCTTGTCGATGATGCTCTTTCTGAACATGGGCTTCTTGGAAGAAATATTTTCAAGAAGAAGGCATTAGAAAAATTAAGAGCACGAGATCAAAAATCAGATGCAACGCGCCTGTTTGCTTTACTTTCTTTGGAGCTTTGGTTTCGAAAAATCGCTCCTAATTATCGATTTTCGTAAGTCAAATAGTCGTAAAGATCTTTTTGCGTTGTGATGAGGTGGCTTTTATATTTTTCGCAGACGGGGTGAAAGGCATCGATCAGATCTTTATCGCCGACGCCTGGCATGCAAAGAGCATGGATTTCTTGTGTCTTTTCTTTGTTTTTAAGATATTTAAGACCTGCAAGATAATCTTCTTTGCTAAATCCCTCTTCTTCTACTTTGAAGTAAATCAGTTGACGTTCGAATAGGAGGGCCTGAATGGCAAAAAAAAGCCCTTCGCTTTCAGGCGGTGGATTTCCTAGTAGGTCAATGAGCTGCGGGAGCTCTTGGAGGATATATGGTTTTTTGCATTGTCCTTTTTCTGCCTCCCCAAAGAGGGCGATAACATGTCTCATGAGATGTCTCCCTTATGATTTTAGCCATAAGCGGACTCAATATAAAATTCAAGATGGATCTGATTCAATTTCAAGGAGACGATTGTATTTGGCTACTCGTTCGGAGCGAGACAAAGAACCTGTTTTGATTTGTCCCATATGAAATGCAACGGATAGATCGGCAATGGTAGTATCTTCTGTTTCTCCGGAGCGATGGGAAATGATTGTTTTGTAGTTATGCTTTTTGGCCATAGCGATAGCCTGCATTGTTTCTGTGAGCGTTCCAATTTGATTGGGTTTGATCAAAATGGCATTCGCTACATGGTTTTCGATGCCTTTTTGTAGAAAGTGGGTGTTTGTGACAAAAATATCATCGCCGACGAGTTGTATTTTGGATCCTAGTTCCTTTGTGAGATGCTCCCATCCATTCCAATCATTTTGATCCAGACCGTCTTCAATCGAGTCGATAGGATATTTTTCGATGAGCGTTTTTAGATACGCAGTTTGCTCTTTGGAGGATCTTTTTTTATAGGAGTTGCCTTCTTCTTTTTTCTTTTTTTCAATGTAGAAACCGTTTTCATAAAATTCAGAGGCCGCGCAATCTAAGGCTAAAGAAATATCTTTTCCGGGGCGATATCCGGCTTCTTGAATTGCAAGAAGAATGAGATCAAGAGTTTCTTCATGAGAGCCAATGGCGGGAGCAAATCCCCCTTCATCGCCGACAGAGGTTGCAAGTTTGTGTTTGTGGAGGATTTTTTTGAGTGTATGAAACACTTCAGAACCCCATCGAAGAGCTTCTTTAAAGGAGGGGGCCCCAATAGGGCGGATCATAAATTCTTGAAAATCAAGAGTGTTATCTGCATGAGCACCTCCATTGATGATATTCATCATAGGACAAGGAAGTTCTTTTTTAGATGTTGTTAAAAGATAGCGATACAGCGGGATGTTTTTGGTGATTGCAGCAGCATGCGCTACGGCAAGAGAAACTCCTAAAATTGCATTGGCTCCGAGATTTTTTTTATTGGGAGTTCCATCAAGGGAAATCATAAGACGATCGATTTCTTCTTGTTCAAAGATCGATTTTCCTTTGAGACGATCATGGATGGGTCCGTTTACATTTTGAACTGCTTTTAAAACTCCTTTGCCTTTGTATCTCTTGGGATCGTTGTCTCTCAGTTCAACGGCTTCATGTTCTCCTGTGGAGGCGCCGGAAGGGACAGAGGCCTGTCCGATGATGCCGCTCTCTGTCAGAGCCGTGACTTTGAGGGTGGGGTTTCCTCGGGAATCTAAAATTTCTAAAGCGTGACAAGATTTTAGTTTCATATTGATTCAAGTTGTTAGCTATCTGTGTTTATCATATTTGGTATTATATAAGATAAAAAAAACAGGATAACGTCGCGAAGCGCGGCTGAGGATGACGCTCTCGAAGCGAGAGCTGAT
>CAYVDU010000175.1:0-3227 GCA_964450765.1 uncultured bacterium
CCATTACATTTTCATAGTGTGACGGAGGAGATTCTGTGAGCGCCATATTTAACCTTTTATTTATTTTTTTCATAAGCAGGGCTTCCATTATCCGAAAGCGCATGAATTTGTGTAGAAACAACATCGTTTGTGACAGTAAAAAACTGAATGTTTGGAACCAAAGTGTAGTCCATATCGAAAGGAAGAAAAACCTGATACTTTTTATAAAAATCCAAAATCTTCTTCATCCCCGATCGTCTGACAATCATCGAATAAGCTCCGTAACGAGCTCCAATCTTTCTAAAATTGGGACTTATCTCTTTTCTTTCTGCGAATTTATAAGGGTTATCAGGCGCGAAATTAGGTCTCCAGGCAAAAGCCGAACAAGGAATATATTGTCCATCCCTGTTTTTCGTGTCTTGATCTGTAAATAAGATATCCCATCCATCAGATCCTACTAAACCATCCAACTCAAGAATCAAATCTGAGAGCAAGTGTGGATTGCGAAGAACTTCAACATCGTCCTCCATGACCCAGATAGTTTGATATCCTGCATCATAAGCATCCTGCAAAATCGAAAGATGACTGCAAACAATTCCTACAGCTCCTCGAGACATGCAGTGACAAAAATAATTCCTTCCAATCTCTTGTACCATTTCATGCTGGGAGGCTCCTTTAAGATCAACAGGATACCAGGTCCCCATATGACCAGAAGCCATCCAGGGTCCATACTTAACACCCATATCGTTCAGAGCCTCTAAAGACAACTCCCACCCATTCACAGCAGAAAAACGAAACGGAATAATCCCGTAAGGAATCAGCTCTTTGCACGAGGCAGAGTATTTTTCTGGACGCTGATCAAGATTGATCATATAAATGAAATCGACATTCTCTATGGTAGGATATTGAGGCCTGTCTTTCACACTTTTTAAGTGATCGAACACATTCGCATACAAAAATCCTGTCACAAACAACAACCAAAAAAACACATACTGCATAAAAAAAACCATTGATTCGATAAAGAAGTAAAACTTCTAATCCTTTCTCAGATATTTTTCGAGTTTTTTTTATACAGAGTCATTCTCGCTGTGAATTTTTCAAGAAGATTTTGAAAATTTAGCGCTTTGAACTCGCGTAAAAACTAATTCTTGAATTATCTTCAATGCCAAACCATGAAAAACCGCACCACAAAAGAAGCATTGCAAAGCAATCACAACCCAACTACGTTCATCAATGAATTCCATAAGAACTTTGCCACCGGCTTCATAAGTTTCTTATTTTTTGTTATAGGATGCCTTCCACTGCAAGCTCAAGACGGAACCTATAAAATTGAAAGCTTATTCACTGGTTACGATGGCGAAAAAAAAATCTATCTTCTCACTCTTTTTCTACCGTACAATCCTCATATCGTCTCTAACACACTCAATCCTTCCATCCAAACAGCCTGTGATTTTTGGTGGCCAAAAGGCTATCTACATACAGACAAAAACCCCTCTCATCCTTGTGATCTATTGTGGATCGAAAGCGAAAACGATGAACTCAGTATCCTCTACGAGTCGATCGATCAACTCAAACAAGCCAGTGCAGTGTTTACGAGCACTCATTTTTTTGATCGCGGGATCTATTATCAAAACTTAAAACTCTTTTTAGAACTCTCAGGCTTTACTCTCCTTGGTCACTGGTATTGGGAAAATCAAAAAGGAGAAGCCATGTTTATCCGCAAAGAACTACTGGCTGCCGCCATGAGAACTCTCAACTATACTCCATGCAATTTCTCTGCACAATCATCGGCTGCAGAAAACAATCTACAAAAACACTTTCAAAAAGCCGATCATAAATCGCCTAAACATTCTCTCAATAATATCGACTTTATCTACATGATTAATCTAGACGAAAGACCTGAAAAATTTGATCTCGCCTATCGCGAACTTTCTCAACATGGCATCTACCCCTATCGATTCTCCGCCGTTAACGGATGGAAACTGCCGACTTCCGTCCTCAACCAAGTAGGAGTCAGATTCTCTTCTCATTTTAATAATCACCAATTTCTCGGCTCAATCTATCGAGAAATTGACGGACGCGAATATCTTGGCCATGAAATCATACGACCCAACGGAGAGACTTTTTTTACATTGGGAATGTCTCATGGAGCCATCGGAATCATTTTAAGTCATTTATCGGTTTTACAAGACGCTTATGATTCTGGATATCAAACTATCTGGATCATGGAAGACGACATAGAAGCCGTGGATGACCCCAAACAGATTCCTTCGCTCATCCAGCAACTAGACACCCTCGTTCCCGATTGGGATATTCTATTCACAGATACCGACACTAAAGATCGCGCAGGCAATCACGTACCTTGTCGAGCGGTTGCAGCAAGGCCAAATCTAAATATTCCACCACTATCTTCTTTCCTCCAACATTTTTACTCTATCAATAACGATTTCTCTAGAATCGGAATGCGTTATGGAGCCTATTCGATGATTGTGAGACGCTCTGGAATGGAGAAGATTTTACAACACTTCAAAACCTATGGTATTTTTATCCCTTATGATATGGATTTTTGGCTCAATCCAGAAATCAAAATGTACTGTGTGAATAAGGATATCATTTCACATCGAGCAGGAGCCCCGACAGATAATAGCGAACCTCATTATCTAAAGAAAAGAGACTCGCAATGACCATCTACTTATTTCTTTTTTTCTTTCATATACTCTATGCATTTCAAGACGATACTCTCACACAATTATGGTCTTCTATTACAAATATCAATCAGCCTTCCTTAGAAGACTATCAAAAAATCGAAAAATATCTGCAAGAAGGCGAAAGACCTTATCTCAATGGAATCACAGATCAGACTCGATTAGCGCACATACGACATTTTCAACTCATCGGGCCAAATCAAGAACTACCCATTTTTGAGAAATATAGTTTTAATATTGATCAAACCTCAGAAAACCGATGTATTCTTCTATTTGCCTCTCGGAATGGAATCTATCCTGCCAAAGCAAGAAAACTGCTCACGGAATTACACATTGCCGGTTATCGAGGACACGTTCTATTACGTATTGGAGGATTCCCCAATCTTCCGAATGGAGGTCTTCGCATCTGCCATGTTCCCTATGCTTTTAAAGTTGCTTTTCTAAAAGAAGCAGAGCTCCTTGGCTACAAAGAAATTCTATGGATCGATACAGCCATGCATCCGATCACCAACCTAGAAGCCGTCTTTTCTACAATCCAAGAAA
>CAYVDU010000175.1:3237-3681 GCA_964450765.1 uncultured bacterium
AGAAAAAGGACATTTTTTTACGAATGTAGGGCTCTTATCTGACAACCAAACAACACATCTTCCCCAAGCAGCTGCAACGCTTGGAATCTCAACAGCCCTATATGATCAAATTCCTCATATTTCTTCGAGTATGATTGGACTCAACTTAAGCCATCCCAAATCACTCCAATTGATCGATCAATGGATTCTTGCCGCAGAAAACGTGGATGCGTACATCACTTGTTGGCCGGAAGAATTAAGCCTGTCAGTAATCGCTTGGCGTTTAGGATTAACGCCCTATTCCTGGTTTGGGCACTGCGTCTGCGGCGAACATGAACTTCAACTTCCCATCGTTCGGCAACGTCCATTGCAATTTTATATCGATCCAATCAGAGATTATCATCAGTATGCCGAAAAAAGATGAAGAATCAAGTTTTTGGAGGACTCCAAAGCACCAAATTTCCA
>CAYVDU010000176.1:0-3677 GCA_964450765.1 uncultured bacterium
ATTTTTGACGCTTTGACGCGCTGCAATTCAATATTATTTTTCATAAATGGTATTAGGTCTTGTAAAAGAATAGAGTCGCTAAAATTATCTTTGGTTGTGCCAAACCATGCAATTGATACTCTAATCTACTATATTGTGATGGGTTTAGACCGCATGAAATGATGATCTTATGTTCTTTACATCATTGATAACGCTTTCAGGAATTGGAAATGACATCGTATCTCCGTGTGGTCTTTCCGAAGCATTGAAGCTGATGATGTGAACAACTTCGTTGTTTTGATCGAGTAGTTCTAGATGAATTTTAAAGTGAAAGCTGGAGCTGTCCAAGCGTGGACAGTGTGCAGTGACTTTAGTGCGATAGTGGATGACAACCTGGTTGGTTCTTGGATGAATACTCGCAGATCCTGATAAATGGACTGTAAATACAGTCATGGAGGCATTGGTTGCTCCGATTGAGATTGTGTTCCCAAAGCTTAGCTCATGCGCTGCTAGCGCTAAAGAGGGACAGATACAATTGAGTCCAATCCCAGCAATCATTCCGGCAGCAGATGAGATTCTCATTTTGTATCCTTGTAGTTGGGAAGAAATCGAACGAATTGCAGTGTTTGGTAAAACTCAAGAATTTCTTGTCCAAATAGTTTTTTCCCATTGGCTAATATCACACACTGTTCAAATCGATTTGTTGCAGGGTTCATGTCATATACGGCGATCGGTCTAGATGCGGCCTTTGAGATATACACAACATCAGGCTCTCCTAGATTTTGAAAGGTAAATATTGCTCCCAAAAATCCGGCTGCCATGCCAATCCCTGTGAAATGTCCTATTTTTTCCCAAATGACATGGTTCACAATTTCATGGGCGACGTGTTCAATATTCCCTTGAGCAAATGCTACTTTGGTTGTGGAAATTGTTTTCCAAAAAAGAGTGGAGATAGCCCCGATGCAGGTCCATTTTTTCCATGAAAAATCATCTTTTGGATAGTGGTTAAAAAACAGTCTAGATGAAATTTTATGCATAGCTTCCTTCTTCGAGGAAAAGAATTTAAGGAATTTATAAGATATTTATCAATCGATATCTAGATGGAGTGTTTTGTGATTTTTTTTCAGTGTTGTTATGCAAATTGCGATCTTCCTGATCAAGAGGGGCTATATCGGAGTTATTCTGAGGTCTCCCAGCATTCACAAAGTCTAGCGATTCGTGGTATGGAAGATCTTTGCCGTTACCAATTAAAGGAAGAGTATGTAATGCAATTTCCCTTTTCTTCTTATTCTATCTATGAGACTTGCCAAGGCCGTTTTTATATAGAGAATGAGGGTGATTGTATTAAGAGTTTTTTAGCGTCTGGACGATGGTGGGAGCTGCATGTCATTGAGAATATCCGAAGATTTGGAAAGCCGGGTTCGATCATAATTGACATCGGAGCTCACATTGGGACTCATACGGTAGAAATGTCTCGAGTCGTCGGAAAAAAAGGGTTTGTGATTGCTTTTGAGCCGCAGAAAAAAATCGGAAGGGAGCTTCTAAAGAATTTAGAGCTCAATGAGTGTCTGAATGTTTTGCATGTCCAATGTGTTTTGGGAAAAGAGGAGGGGTTTTCTTTCCTTGGTCCTGAAAATGTTTCTAATGAGGGATCTCGATATGTTTCTAAAGTGCAGCTTGTTGAACAGGTTCCTATGCGAACTTTAGACAGTTTTCAGTTGAATGATGTGTCTTTGATTAAAATTGATGTGGAAAATATGGAAAAAGAAGTTTTAGAAGGAGCTCGAGAAACGATTGAGAGGAACTTGCCAGTTCTTTTGATTGAGGTGATGGGTAATTTTGAAAAAGCGTTTGAAGAAAATGTAGACATGGATGTGGCAAGGCGCGGTGTGATTGAGATGATTCAGGATTTTGGCTATGAGGTGCATCACCTGTATTTGCACGATTATATTGCTTTCCCATTCGAACGACATATTACACTGAAGAATAATGATGAAAATTAATTTTATTTGTTAAGTAATTTCTTTTTGTTTTTATAAAAATTTTGTATTTTTTAATATGTACTAATATGCGTGTTGAAAAAATCATTTTTTCCGTTTTTTTTCTAGTTTTGGGAGGATGCGCTACGGGGTATCATGCTTTAAATTTTAATGGGGGGTATTCAGAGATTATGATGAATCCTGATGCTTTCTGTGTAACATATCATGGGAATCAGCATACATCTTCTGTAGATGCAACGAGATACGTTTTATTGCGCGCTTCGGAATTGACGCTGCAACAGGGATATCGTTATTTTTCCATTGTTTCTTGGACGGATCAAACATCAAGCAGTCCTTATTCTCGTACATGTGTAGACACTAAAGTTTCAGAGAATACGCATAAAGATTGGAGAGATGGGTCTATTGCGGTGAAAGAATCTACGTCGAGTTCTACGTATTTAGGGACTATTGTAAAGCCGGGAGCTATGATCACTGTCAAATGTTTCCATGATAAGCCTTTAAGAGAAGGTTCTTCTGTAGAGACGGAGTGTGTCGATGCTCAATTCTACTGGGAAAATAACAAGAAATAAAATTTCATTTATTTAATAAATAATCATTTTATTTTCGTTTAATATATGTTTTTAATACAATCTTGAATTGATTTTGTATTCGAGGTTTTTTGTGTCAGATTTAAGAATTCCTTCTTTATTGGCTGTCTCGCTGATCTCTTCTCCTCTTATGTTGCCTTCAGAGGAGTTCTTTCAATTTAATGGTAGTTCTCAAGTAGCAGAGGTTTCTTCAGAGAGATCTGTTAAGGTGCGCTATCAATTAGCGGCAGCGCCGGTATTGCAACCGATGGGCGTTTATGTAGGAGAGTTACAAGAGAAATGGCAATTTCCTTCTGACCATTTGCCGATTGGGATGACATTCGACAATCTTCATTTTATTTCTTGGAACGTTCTTGATGCTGCATATATGAGTTGGGTGACTGAGAAAAACTCGCAAGGGTTAAGTCGATCAATGATTGCCGATGAACATGTGTATATTGGGAATTCTAAGCTTACAATCAGGGATCAACATGTAGTGGATCTGATTCTTCAAACGATCTCTCATCCTACTTACCCGCGCAGTGTGCTTGCTTTGCAAGAATGTAGCGAGTCTTTTATTGAAGAATTGCGCTCTTGTTTGCCTGCTCGCTTTGAAATCATTTCAAGTTATGGAGATTCGGTGATTGTTGATCGAAGTCTTTTTGATGTTGTTCATGTGAAAGAGGTATCTTGTGTGTTTAAGGAAGCTCGTTGCCGAACATTTCAAGACATTACTCTGCGTCGTTTGGATGATGGACAGCTGCTAAGACTTGTGAATGTTCATCTTCCTGGAGATCCTACTAAGCCAGCCCGTTTTGAGTTTGCTCAGTATTTAGCAGATACATTAGATCCAACGGTGACGACTCTTGCTATGGGAGATATGAATTTTACGGAATTAGAAATGGCTGATGCGATGGATCAAGCTTTTCAAGGGAATTCTGCTTTTTCAATCCATTCTCCTTATTGCACAGACATTTCTCCTTATGTTTTCGAGTCGAAAGCAATTGATCATTTTTTTGTTTACTCTCCTCATCAATCTGCAGTTATGCTTAGTACTCCAGATCAGATGATGGATGGGCTGGCCCCCATGGTAGATCTTCTTCGTGGATCTAATGCCATTCATCATTGAATC
>CAYVDU010000177.1:0-3671 GCA_964450765.1 uncultured bacterium
GGAAATTCAATGAATCTCATCAGAGCCATGGAAACTGCAAAAAATTTGCAGCTGAAAACAATCTCTTTTTTGGGGAAAACCGGAGGTAAAATGAAAGGGATGGCGGATTTAGAGTGGATTATTTCCGGATTTGCTTTTTCTGATCGTATTCAAGAGGCTCACATGGCGGCTATTCATATCATCATTGAATCTGTAGAAGCTCGTTTGTTTCATGAAATTTTGGTTTAAATTTCTCCGGTGGGGGCAGTCTCGTATAGAAAAAGGGACTCGTTTTCTAGTTCCTTTTAGTTGGATCTGGGGTCTTATTTCGTTCTTGAAAAATTGGTGTTATGATCATGGATGGTTCAAGAGCTCTTGCGTTGCTTGTCCTGTTGTAAGTGTCGGTAATTTGGTTGCCGGAGGGACAGGAAAAACGCCGCTTGTTCACTTATTAGCAAAACGGTTCTCCCATAGGCGCGTTGCCATTTTGTCTAGAGGCTATGGTCCCGATTGCGATGAGCCCAAAATTTTGCAAAGAAGATTGCCGTCTGTCAAAGTATATGTCGGAAAGGATCGTGTTCGTCTCGCTAAGCAAGCGATGCAAGAAGGCGCGGAGTTGATTCTTTTAGATGATGGATTTCAGTATCGTAGGTTGCATCGCGATTTTGATTTGGTTCTTTTATTTGGGGAGGATCCTTTGGGCAAGGGATATTATTTGCCAGGAGGATTTTTAAGGGATAGTCCCAAGAGATTGAAAAAAGCAGATTTAGTTCTTGTGAATGGTCCTTCGTCTCATCTTATTTTGTTTCCGTATGTTTCTTTAAGAGTGAAGGTAGATCGAATTTTAGATTTTCATCATTTGCAAGTAAAATCTCTTTCAGGAAAAAGAGTCGCTCTTTTTTCAGGGATTGCAAGGCCTTATTGTTTTCGAAACACTGTGGAAAGTTTAGGGGCTATTGTTGCTTTCGAAAAACAATTGGCAGATCATGAGAAAATTTCTCAAAGAGAGCTAGAAGATTTCGCCATGTGTGCAAAAAGTATGCAAGCAGAGTACATCGTATGCACGGAGAAAGATGCGATTAAGCTCGATGCAAAGATTGATTTGACATTGCCTCTTGTTTTTTTGGAAATTTCTTTAGAGGTAGATCGAGGACAGATGGTCCTTGATAAGCTGATTGCAAAAATCGATCAAAAAATTGATACTTACAAATTATGAGTGATGAAATAAAGATCTGCTTGCCCAAATTGGGCGAAAGTATTGTGAGTGCAACTGTTGTACAGTGGTTTAAAAAAGAAGGGGACTTTGTTGCTTTAGATGAGCCTCTTTTGGAAGTCTCCACAGATAAAATCAATAGTGAAATCCCGTCTCCGGTTGCAGGTGTTTTGCAAAAAATTTTGGTGGCGGTGGATGAAGAAGTGCAAGTAGGAGCTCCTCTTGCGCTTTTGAAAGCGAAAGAAGCTTCTTCTTTTCAAGAGAAAAAGGCATCTTTTGTTGAAACTTCAGTAGAATCGTTCCAAGATGCAAGCGATGTGTTATCTCCTGCTGTGCTCCGTCTTTTGAAAGAGAAGGAAATTTCTTTGAGTGAAATTGGCCAAATTCCTCACACAGGTCAAGGAGGGCGTCTTACGAAAAAAGACGTGGAAACGTATTGTCTCTCTAAAGAATCAAAGACAAAAAAACAGCCGACATGTCCTGCCGCAAAAGCAAAAAGCACAGGCGAGGATATACAGAGAGTTAAAATGTCGTCTCTGCGCAAAGCAATTGCAGAGAATATGGTCCGTTCTTTTTATGAGGCTCCTCATGCGTCTTTACTCACCGAAGTGGATGTGACGCGCATCATGAAATGCATTCAAGAGAATAAGAGTTCCTTTTTGCAAGAGCATGGAGCAAAATTATCGATCACGGCATTTGTAGCGCGATCGATTGCGCGTACAGTGCAAAAATTTCCACTTCTTAATGCTTCTTTGGAAGGCGATACGATTGTCATGAAGCATTTTGTGAATTTAGGGATTGCCGTCAGCGTGGATCAAGGCGTAATGGTTCCTGTCGTTCGAAAATGCGATCAGCTATTTTTGTCTTCGATTGCTAAAGAGATTGCCTCTCTTGCTGATAAAGCTCGTAAGTCACAATTATCTCCTCAAGAAGTGCAGGAAGGGACAATCACGATGACGAATTTTGGGATGACAGGGACAATGGTTGGAATCCCGATTATCCGTTACCCGGAAGTGGCTATTGTGGGTCTTGGCGCTGTGACAAAGAAAGTCGTCGCAATGCCAGATGATTCGATTGCGATTCGTTCGATCATGTGGGTGTCTTTGACCTTTGATCATCGTGTATTGGATGGTTTATACGGTTGCGCTTTTTTAAATGCTTTGAAGATGGATTTAGAAAAAGATCAGACTGTTGATTGAATCTCTGTGCACGAGACAGAAAAACAGGACATGTATGATCGCAAGCGGCAGGATAAACAAGATAAATTATCCTATCTTGTTTATCCTGCCGCTTGCGATCATACATATCCTGTTTTTTTGTCTCGTGCACAGTAGAGTTGAGTATATCGAGTGTGAGTGGTATTATACTCTCGTATGCTTCGATCTCTTTTGGAAAAACAAAAGCTTTCTTTGGATCACTTTTTCTCCACTGTGAATGTGGATCATTTAGAAAAAGTGTTCGCTAAAATTCTTGCCTGTCAAGGTGTCGTTGTTTTTGCCGGCGTCGGGAAGAGCGGTCATATTGCGCAAAAAATCTCCACAACATTTGTATCGACAGGAACTCGTTCTATCTTTTTATCGCCTGCGCACGCTTTGCATGGAGATGTAGGTTTTGTCTCTAGCGGAGATGTTTTTATTGCTTTTAGTAAAAGCGGGGAATCGCAAGAGATGATCGATTTGCTTCCATTTGTACAAAAAAAGGGCGCTTTTACGATCGGAGTTGTTTCAAGAGAGGACTCCCGTCTTGCAAGGATGTCGGATATTTGTATCGTTCTTCCGGTCAAAGAAGAGCTTTGTCCTTTTGATTTGGCCCCCACCACATCTACTGCTGTTCAGCTCCTTTTTGGGGATTGTTTAGCGATTGCGTTGATGCAGGCAAAACAGTTTTCTGTCACAGACTTTGCGTTAAATCACCCCGCAGGATTGCTCGGAAAAAAAATTGCAATGAAAGTATCGGATCTTATGTTGAAACGAAGTCAGCTTCCTTTATGTAAATCTCAGGATCTTTTAGTGAATCTACTGCACGAAATTTCTGCTAAAAAATGTGGATGTTTGCTCGTGTGCGATGATAGTTTGCAGCTCAAAGGGATTTTTACAGATGGAGATCTTCGAAGGGCGATTCAAAAAAAAGGATCAGATGCTTTGCAAATGCCTGTTTCGATGTTTATGACATCATCTCCAATGACGACACATCCTTGTCTTTTGGTTGTAGACGCTGTGAGAAAAATGGAAGAAAATCCATCTCGTTTGATTACGGTGCTCCCTGTTTTGGAAGAGGGGAAGGTTGTGGGTCTTTTACGTATGCACGATGTGATTCAGTCAGGATTGCATTAGTTTTAATATAGTGGATTCAATCATAAAAAGAAAAAGGCCTCGAGAAACCCGAGGCCTTTGTAGATGAAGAATAGATACTTGTTTAGATATCTAGCTGCAACTGTAGAGAGAAACCGTTGAATGTGAGGTTTCCTCGACTTACAGTG
>CAYVDU010000178.1:0-3660 GCA_964450765.1 uncultured bacterium
AAAGCGGCCATGTGGGTAAAGTCACAGATATTCTTTGGGTGATTGATCCTCTTGATGGCACAGTTAACTTCGCCCATCATGTTCCCATTTTTTCTGTGAGTATTGCTCTAGAATTAAGAGGAGAATTATTTTGCGGGGTTGTCTATCAACCGATGACTCATGAACTTTTTGCTGCAGAAAAGGGAAAAGGGGCTTTTTTAAACGGCCATGCAATTCAAGTCTCTAAAACAACCAACATCAAAGATGCAATGATTTCTACCGGATTTCCCTATAACCTTCATGAAAATCCTTTTCATTGCATAGAACATTTTGTTGAGATTTTAAGAGCCGGAATTCCGATTCGCAGGTTCGGGTCTGCTGCGATTGATCTTGCTTATACTGCAGCAGGCAGAATGGATGGTTTTTTTGAGGTCGGGCTGTCTCCTTGGGATTGCGCGGCAGGACAAGTCTTGATTCATGAAGCCGGAGGCAAAGTGACAAGCTGGGATAAAACCCCATTTACATATCTTGCTAAAACTCCCATTCTTGGATCAAATGGACTGATCCATGATGCTCTACAAGAAATTTTAAATCGAAAACACACCCCATGAAACTGATTGACGGCAAAAAAATAGCTCTTCAAATTGAAGAACAAATCCGCGCACAAGTAGCTCTTATTCAAGGAAGAAAACCGAGCCTCGCGTTTGTCTTAGTGGGAGATAATCCTGCGTCTCAAAGCTACGTTCGTGCAAAAAAAAGAGCTTGCGCTGCGATTGGAATTACTTCGACGCTGACCCATTTACCGATCACTATTTCTCAAAATGAACTTCTTCATGAAATTCAGGCCTTAAATCAGAATCCAAACGTAGATGGAATTTTGGTCCAACTACCCCTGCCTCCTCACATTAATGATAGAGCCATCATGCTCTCTATCAATCCAGAAAAAGACGTCGATGGATTCCACCCCATTAACATTGGAAAAATGCTTCTGGGGGAAGATCATGGATTTTTACCTTGTACTCCTCACGGCATCAAACTCTTACTTCAAAGATACGAAATTCCTGTAGAAGGAAAAAAAGTAGTCATTGTTGGAAGAAGCAATATCGTAGGAAAGCCTCTTGCTGCAATTCTGATGCAAAAAAGGCCTCATTGCAATGCTACCGTGACCATTGCTCATAGCCAATCTGAACATCTCCCTGAAATCACACGGTCTGCCGATATTCTCGTTGCCGCCATAGGAAAGACGCATTTTATCACAAAAGACATGGTCAAGCCAAAAGCTGTAGTGATTGATGTGGGAATCAACCGTCTTTGCGACGGAAAAATAGTCGGCGATGTGGATTTTGAAAATGTGGCGCCGATCACTTCTTGGATCACCCCTGTTCCTGGCGGAGTGGGACCGATGACAATTGCTATGCTTATGCAAAATACATTGTACTGTTATAATAAACTCTACAATAGCCCTCCCCTATGCTAAAAACGATCTATTTTGACATTGGAAATGTCCTTTGCTTCTTTGATCATCAAAAAATGATGAAACAAATCGCTGAATGTTCCGGACTTTCTTTAGAAGAGCTTCAAAAAACAGATGAAATACAAAACGCCTATAGTTTAGGAACTCTCTCAACACAAGAATTATATACAAGCTTCTTGAAGCATTCTTCCAAACATTTTTCTCACAATACTTTTGTTGAAGCGATGTCTGATATTTTTGTTCCTAACACAGAGATTTTCCCTCTTATAGAACGACTTAAAAAAGAAAAGATACGCCTTGTGATCATCTCTAATACCTGTGAGAGTCATTATGAATACATAGCATCGCACTATCCGGTGATAGATCTTTTTGATGACCAAATCCTTTCTTTTCAAGTAGGTTTATTAAAACCAGACGTCCGTATCTTTAAAAAAGCGCTCGAAAAAGCGGAGTGCTCTCCTGAGGAATGTTTTTATACAGATGATATCTCTGAATTTATTGAAAGCGCTAAAACAATAGGTCTCAACGGAGAGGTCTTTACTGGAGTTCCCTCTTTGCAAAAGCAGCTCATTGAACGAGGCTGCTTATTTTTAGACAACACTCCCACTCTTGAAAGAATGGGATAACTTTGATTGCCAAAGTTGAACCTGTTTTTTAAAACCCCTTCCCAAAAATACATGCCCTGCCCATAACATACGAAGCTCGTGCAAGCCCGCAGGTTACAAAACCCGTCCCTGCAGTAAAAACAAACGGTGTCACTACTCTCACGGTTTTATCTAAGTTTGAACCTGGTTGAATATTCAATTTCCTAACAAGTAAGCCACTTATTTCATGCATATCGCTTTTCTTTCCCTGAAGCGCATTACAGGCTGCAATAGCTCCTATCGCAGATGGGAGACAAAATATGCCAGATCCAACTGCGCACAAAATACCCGCAACACCAAAAGAAGCTCTGTCAAAGATTCTCATATCTCCCCTATTTTTAATTGGAGCAAAAGAATATAAAAACTTAAAAATAAATACAATATTCAGGTTTATACCGAAAAAGGTTCAAGAATCGGTTTTTAGACGAGATTGAAAGCTGCCAAATTTTCAAGAACGCAAAGCAGGTAGTATTCATGCAATACAATCTGCTTTGCGTTCTTGGAAATTTGGCGCTTTGAACTCGCCTAAAAACCGATTCTTGAATCATTTTCGGTGTAAAGAAAAAAAAGCCCATAAAAAAAGAATCGCTGCGCCAGCTACAGTATACAAAATTGGCATAGCAGAGCTATTTTCAGGAGAAAACAAATGAAGAGCTTCCATACTGATCAGTACCATCAAATACATAAACATAGAAACACAGGAAGAGGCGTACGTTTTATTTTCTGCTATTTTAAGTGCTTGCGTTGTGCCATTTGATAAAACAATGACAGAAACAAAAGAAACAACCAGAGGGAATAGAAAAAGAGTGCTAGACGAAATAAAATTTAAATCAAAACAAATCCACATGACAAGAGAGACAGCAAAAAAGAGAAAGCCTCCATATCCCAAAATCTGTTTTATAGAAAACTTTCCCCCTAAATAAGCGGAAGCAAATCCCCCACAAAGAACGCCAATATTCGGAATTAAATTCAAAATCCCGTAGCGACTCTCTGAAATATGTAATTGGCTAATGGCGATGAACGGCGCTTCTGCCGAAAAAACATAGATCACAATCGAACTGAATGCAACCAGAAGAATGCATAGAGTAAAAGAGAGATGCTGAATCTGACGAAAATATGATTTCACGATTTTTATAGGATTAAAATGCTTTCCATCTCTATCTTTCGCTGTTTCAGGGATAAAAGAACCCCAAATGATGATCACCATCGAATAGAGTAACATAAAATAAAAGCAGCCCTTCCAAGAAGTATATTCGGTAATAAACCCAGCAGCAGTCACTCCGAGAGCTGGAATAACGGCAAATCCACTCATAAGATACGAGTAAATTTTTTTAACTTTGTCATGAGAAAATGAATCTGTAAGCAATAGATTTGTTAAAACAGGACCGCAAACAGCGCCAATAGCTGTCATCACTCGCCCACATAAAAGAAGATTGAAAGCATGAATTTCAATGGCAAAAAGACAAAGACACGAGCCTAAAACAGCAACAGAGCCTCCAATATACATAACAGGCTTTCTCCCTATCGCATTTGCAATAGGAGCATAGAAAATTGAACCTAAAA
>CAYVDU010000179.1:0-3656 GCA_964450765.1 uncultured bacterium
ATGTAGAAGCTGTAAAATATCCGTCAGAAAAAACGGAGATGAAGTTGACAGGACAGGCGGGAGATGTGATGAAAGAATCGGCTCAGATCGCTTGGACCTATTTGCAATCGCAGGTCAGTAAATATTCTCCAACAGTCCCGTTTTTTGAGAAATCACAGATTCATATTCACATTCCAGAAGGAGCCACGCCCAAAGATGGTCCATCTGCGGGGATTACAATGGTGAGCGCACTTTTATCTTTGTTGTTGAATCAGCCCATTCTTCCTAATTTAGGAATGACAGGAGAGCTAACCTTGACAGGACGAGTTCTTCCGATCGGCGGTTTGAAAGAAAAATTAATTGCAGCAAGAAGATCGAAGGTGAACGTATTGATTTTCCCTGAAGAAAATTTGCGCGATTATGATGAACTTCCCGATTATTTGAAAAAGGGGCTTGAGGTTCATTTCGTCTCTACTTACGATGAAGTATATAAGATTGCATTTTCTCAAAAACAAAAGACGCAAGATGGCCGCTTGGTTGGAAAAAAAACTCGTAAAGCCAGAATCTCTTAAGGCAAAAGCTCAAGAGATTCGATCTCAAAAAAAAACGATTGCCACGTTAAATGGATCGTTTGATCTTTTGCATGCGGGGCATCTTTATATCATTCATCAAGCAAGTTTACAAGCGGATGTGCTTTGGGTTGCTTTGAATTCCGATGCATCGATTCAAAAATATAAAGGAATGAATCGTCCGATTGTTTCTTTAAAACATCGTTTGGAAATGATGGCAGCATTAGAGTTTGTTGATTTTGTAACTTGGTTTGAGGAGACGGATCCTTGCGCCTTTCTTTCTAAAGTGGCTCCGGATGTTCATGTGAACGGAGCTGAATATGGGTTGCAGTGTATAGAATCGGAACTCGTACATTCTTTGGGAGGGCGTCTTCATCTTGTAGATCGGATTGCTTCTCTTTCTACATCAGCGCTGGTTGATAGGATTCGTAGTCTATGAGATTGATTGGAGTTTTGCATAATCAAAATGATGCGCGTCGCTTCTCTAAATATTTAAAAAAGCAAGGAATTGATGCGACTTGTGAAGCTTCTTTGGAAGTAGAGACGGATCAGATTACGTATCAATGCTGGGTGCATGATGAAGATCAAATAGAGAAAGCTCTTGCTGATTTTTTAAAATTTAAAGAACATCCATCGGATCCTGTTTTTGATGAAGTGATCGAGGATGTTGTAGAGGAAAAAAAAGAAGATTTCCCTCAGAAAGTGGCTCCGATGCGGAAAATCGCAACCCCTTTTACAAGTTTTATCATTGCTCTTTGTTCTGTCATTTTTATTCTGAATCTATTGCAGGAATATTCGTTGCTTCGAGAGGGATTTTCTGCGAAAGGATTGTTAATGACTCCGATAGAAGCAGAGCTTCTTTTTGATCTTCCTCAAGCAGTCTCTGAACTTGAGAAGGTGATTGGGAAATATCAAATTTCTTCCGATCAAAAAATCGATGCATTGCCTGCAGAAATACAAGCTGAAATTGAAGGGTTGAAACATATTCCTTTTTGGCGAGGGATTTACGATTGGGTTTTGTTAAAATTTAAAGGGAAGGATACAACCTTTGCGGAGGGGCCTTTATTCAGTCGTATTCGACAGGGAGAAATATGGCGGCTTTTTTCTCCTGCTGTATTGCATCGTGATTTTTTGCATATTCTATTCAATATGGCTTGGGTTTGGATTTTATGTCGGCCGATTGAGCAAAGAATTGGAGTTTTTCGGCTAACTGTGTTGACGTTGGTTGTGGGTATTTTGTCGAATGTACTGCAGTATTTGGCAAGTGGTCCTTTTTTTCTCGGCTATTCAGGTGTTGTAATGGGTCTGGCTGCCTTTACGTGGATGCGAGAGAGAATTGCTCCTTGGGAAGGATATCCATTGCAACGTTCTGTCATTTTTTTTCTGGTTGTGTTTGTAGCTGGTATGTTTCTTTTGCAGCTAGGTTCTTTTTTCTTTCAGGTTTTTACCTCCTCTACGTTTGAGCCGAATATTGCAAATACAGCGCATATTGGCGGAGCTCTGATTGGGGCGATGTTGGCGCGGTTGTCATTTTTTAAAGAGAAAGTAAGGCTATGAGCGAGCGGGAGTTGGTGATTTTAGGTTGCTCGAGTCAGCAACCAACACGATTTCGCAATCACGGAGCGTATTTATTGCGCTGGAATGACGAAGGATTATTATTTGATCCGGGAGAAGGAACTCAAAGGCAGTTTATTTTTGCAGAAGTTGCTCCTCCCGTTGTTACTCGTATTTTTGTCAGTCATTTTCATGGAGATCATTGTTTAGGGCTTGGTTCGATGTTGATGCGTCTTAATTTAGATAAGGTGAAGCATCCTATTCATTGCTATTATCCTGCGAGTGGAAAAAAATTTTTCGATCGTTTGCGTTATTCATGTATGTATCGGGAAGCCATTCATGTCGTCGAGCATCCGGTATCTAAGGAGGGGCTTGTTGAGGATGATGGGAAATTTCGCATAGAAGCGGTTTTTTTAGATCATGGTGTTGAAAATATTGGATGGAGAGTAACAGAGCCGGATACGGTGAAATTTGATAAAGAGGCATTGAAAAAACTAGATGTCGAAGGCCCTTTAGTACGTATTCTTGAGAAGGAAGGAAGGGTTTGCGTTAAAGATCGATGGGTGCTTCTCGAAGAGGTGAGTCGTGTCCGCTCTGGCGATAGTTTTGCTTATGTTGTCGACACAAGACCTTGCAAGGGAGCTTTAGATATTGCAAGGGGAGCAAAAATGCTTCTTTGTGAAAGTACGTATGCAGACAGTGAAAAGGATCTTGCTCGAGAATATATGCATATGACAGCCAGCCAAGCAGCGGAAATTGCGCGAGATGCCAATGTTCAGATTTTGATTTTAACGCATTTTTCGGCACGGTATCGAGACCCGGAAGAACTTGGCAAGGAAGCAAGGCTTATTTTCCCAAATACTTTTGTTGCAGAAGATCTAAAAAGATTTGTGTTCCCAAGATGAATTTTCAAACGGCTGTTTGCAAGTTTTTACAGCATTTAGAGATTGTAAAAGGAGCATCACTCCATACGATTCGAGCGTATCGAAAAGACCTTGCTTCTTTTTTTTTGTTTTTAGCGGATGATCTTAAAGATATTTCAGATGCTGTTTTGTTTCTTCAGATTCATAAAAAACAAGTGCGTCGGTTTCTTGCGCATCTTTATGAAAAAAAAGTGAATGTAAAGACGGTTCTTCGTGTGTTGTCTGCTCTTCGAAGTTTTTATCGGCATGCAATTCGAGAGAAGTGGGTTGAGATAAGTCCTTTGGATGAAATTGAGAGTCCTAAAAAAGGGAAAAAATTACCCGTATCAATTTCTTATGAACAAGTGCTACATCTTTTTCAGCAGCCTGATTTGTCTAGTTATACTGGATATCGAGATCGAGTGATCATGGAGCTTTTTTATAGTTCAGCTCTTCGTTTAAGTGAGCTTGTGGGGTTAAATCGAGAAGATTTGAATGCTGCGCACTTGACGCTGAATGTTTTTGGAAAAGGAAAAAAGCAAAGGCAAGTTCCCATCACAGAGACGGCAAGAGATTGGCTTTGTTCTTATTTAAATCATCCGGAAAGAGCTGTTATAGAAAAAGAGGGGAAAGCGATTTTTTTGAATCAACG
>CAYVDU010000180.1:0-3652 GCA_964450765.1 uncultured bacterium
GTGAGTTCGAGCCTCATCGCCCGCTATCTATATTATATTGCTCACCTTTCAACCTGGAGTTTTTCTCATGCAAATGACTCATTCAAACCAAACTGAACAAATGATTGGCGATGGCGTGCGCGTCTCTGTTCATCGAAAACCTGCTTGCGAAATTGAGATGCATGTAGCTGCTAATAAGGATCTTATTGAGAAGGGTCGTAAGAATGCCGTGAAGAATGTGGGGCGTGAAGTCACTTTGCCTGGATTTAGAAAAGGAAAGGCTCCTGAGGAGATTGTTTTGCGTAAATTTCCTCAAGAGGTTGAGAAAGAGCTTCGTAATTGTGTGGCGGATGTTGCGTTTCAGGAAGCGCAAAAAGTTGCTAAAGTCGTTCTTTTGAATGGAAATTCCCGTATTGTGTTTGATGTGAAGGCTGAGACTCCGGAATCTATGGAGTTTATTTTTCGATTTGAAACAGAGCCGACTGTTCCGTCGGTGGACCCTCAGCTTTTTAAGCCGAGTCCGGTAGAAAAAGTTCAGGTGGAAGAAAAGCATATTGATGAGGCGATTCGTCAGATGGCGTTTTTTTATGCTGAATGGGAAAATATTGAAGATCGCGCAGTTCAGGAAAAAGATTTCATTATTATTGACTTGGATACTGTCGATGGCGATAAGGTTGAAAAGGTGTTCAATCAGGTCCGTTTTGAAGTGGTTCCAGAGAGAATGGCCCATTGGATGCGGCGTCTTGTATTGAATGCGAAGGCAGGAGATGTTGTTGAGGGGATGAGCGAGCCGGATGATACTGCTTCTCAACAGGAAAAAGAAGAGTTTAAGCCGAAGAAGGTCAGAGTTCATATTGTTAAAGTAGAAAGAGCTGTTTTGCCTGAGATGAATGATGAATTTGCAAAACAGGTCGGAGCTCCTGATGTTGAGGGTATGAGACGTTTAGTGGCTGATGTGCTTCGTCGTCAAGTGGAAGAAAAAGAAGAGGCTCAATTCAAAGAACAGGTGAATCAGTTTTTGGTGAGCCAATATGATTTTGATTTGCCGGCATCTTTATTAAAGGCGGAAATAGATCATCGCAAGGCAAAAACTTTGGATAGTCCCAAGGCGAAGACATATTGGGAGACTCTTTCTGCAGAAGAAAAAAAGCAAAGAGAAGCAACTCTTCTTTTAGAGACACGTTCGTCTTTGAAGTTGTTTTATTTGGCAAGACAAGTGATTCGTGATGAGAAAATTCCGGTTACACAGCAGGAAGTTCAGGAAAAGGCTGTATCGAATCATCAAGCAGTGAATCCGGGATCGGAGGAGATTGCGAAAGAAGAATATGCGGCCGCGTTTTCGAATGTTCTATTGGCAAAAGCTCAAGATTTTATTTTATCTAAGCAAAAAGCTTGACCTGAGTGTTGGGGAACCTTATAAAATATTTAAGGAATGGAGATAACGGAATATGTCACTTACCCCCTATGTCATAGAAGATACAGGGCGCGGAGAGCGCTCAATGGACATCTTTTCTCGTCTTTTGAAAGATCGTATCATTTTTATTGGGACAGATATTACAGATCAGGTTGCCAACGTCGTTGTGGCTCAGATGCTCTTTTTAAAAATGGAAGATCCTAAGAAAGATATTAATTTGTATATCAATTCTGCAGGGGGCAATATTACGGCAGGTCTTGCCATTTTGGATACAATGCTCTTTTTGGGTTGTGATATTAATACATATTGCATTGGACAGGCGGTTTCCATGGCGGCTCTTCTTTTGGCGTCGGGAACAAAGGGTAAAAGGTACGCATTGCCGCATAGCCGAATCATGATCCATCAGCCTTATGGCGGTGTGATGGGGACTTCGGAAGATATTGCTTTGCAAGCGAAAGAAATTCTAGAATTAAAGAAGATTACATCGAATTTGATGGCTCGTTTTACAGGGCAGTCTTTAGAAAAAATCCTGGAAGATTCTGAGCGCGATTTTTATATGGATCCGGAAGCTGCTCTTAAATACGGGATTGTAGACCAAATTGCACGACCTTCTTCAATGACATTGGAGAGTCGACCTGCTGAATTACATACAGTTGATCGATGAGTAAAAAACCAGAAGTACCTAGTTGTTCTTTTTGTGGCCGGGCTGAAGATACAGTGGAAAAGCTGATTTCAGGTCCTAGCGCGTACATTTGTGATAAATGCGTCAATCTTTGTTTGGATATTGTGCAAAAAAAGCCTGTCTCGTATGAGATGAAGCTTTTAAAACCAAAAGAGATCAAGAATCATTTAGATGAATATATTATTGGACAAGAGACGGCGAAAAGAACAATCGCTGTAGCGGTTTACAACCATTACAAAAGAATTCGATCTCTTTCTCAAAAATCAGATGTAGAATATAGCAAATCCAATGTGATGCTGATTGGTCCAACAGGGTCAGGAAAAACATTGCTGGCGCGTACGCTCGCTCTTATTTTGGATGTTCCTTTTGCAATTTCTGATGCGACAACGTTGACGGAAGCTGGCTATGTTGGTGAAGATGTAGAAAATATTATTCTTCGCTTGGTGCAAGCAGCGGATTACGATGTTGCAAAGGCAGAGCATGGGATTATCTACGTCGATGAAATTGATAAAATTCGCAAAACAACATCCAACGTATCGATTACACGCGATGTGTCTGGAGAGGGCGTACAGCAAGCTCTTTTGAAGATTGTGGAAGGCACTGTTGCCAATGTTCCTCCAAAAGGAGGCAGAAAGCATCCGAATCAAGAGTATATCAAGGTCAATACGCAAAATATTTTGTTCATTGTGGGCGGAGCTTTTGTCCATTTGGATAAGATGGTTGCAAAACGACTTGGTAAGAGTACGATTGGATTTGATGCTTCGACAAAAAAATCTTTAGATGTTCATGATACGAATTTTCTTTTGTCGAAAGTAGAAGCGGAAGACCTTGTTTCTTTTGGAATGATCCCTGAATTTGTAGGAAGATTTAATAGTATTGCGAATTGTAATGAACTAACCGCAGAAGATCTTGTGGATATTTTAGTTCGACCAAGAAATTCGATTGTCAAGCAATACACAGCGCTTTTTGCAGAAGAGAATGTAAAATTAGAATTCACAGAGGATGCTTTAAGAGCGATGGCTGAAAGAGCGAAAGAAACGGGGACAGGGGCGAGAGCGCTTCGTATGATCGCAGAGAGTATTTTGCGTGATTTGATGTTTGAAATTCCTTCAGATCCAACGATTCGTGAAATTTTAGTAGAAAAAGAGTGTGTCACCGGAGGAAAATCTCCAACGATTGTCCGAAGTCGGTCTGCATAGTATGTGTTGTTGTTATCAAAGTGGCTCACAGAGATCAGGATCTTCTGGTTTGTATTATCCGCGGATAGGCTCTTCGGATTTTGATTCTCGACTGAAGCATGTTTATGTGTTTTACGAGAGAGATTTAACAGGTGTCCCTGATCTTCAGCAAGTGATTCGCGACGTATTTCAACGACGTGGAGATTGTGTTCAGAACGATGATACTGTTTCTCGTTTGGGAATTCCCCGTTATCAATTGCATTTTGGAGTGATTCCAGAGGATCTCGTGCTTTCTTCTTCAAATCTTGAGGTAAATAATCAGCTTGAACAGTGTTCTCGGCTTCCAGAGACTCATAAAAAGGTGATCTGTGTTCAACAAAATGCGCTTTCGTTGGTGCC
>CAYVDU010000181.1:0-3389 GCA_964450765.1 uncultured bacterium
ATAATACCGTGGTTAAATTTTGTTCAAATTTTCCTATTTCTTCTCGCCAATAAACTAAATAGTTTATGAAGTCTTCGAACTTTTCTTTGAACAACGAATAATTCATTTCATACGGCAATCCTAAAGACAGTGTCAAGTATTTCTCTTGGCTGTCGAGTCCGATGCGGCTTTCTCCGGTTCCTTGACCGAGGAGATTTGCGCGCATTAAAAAGATGAAGAGATCTTCTTTTTTTTGTCGAAGACATGTTGTAATTTGGGCTTTCATAGCTACGCCGGGATGTAAATTGACGAGTTGGACTGTGATTGCATTGTTGAATACGACAGGATAAAAAGAATTTTCTGTCAATTTGGGGATAGCAGAGGAGAGCTCTTTACACAGATTGTTGAGTAATTCTTCGAACATGACGCTTTGATCGCTGCTTGATACCGAAAGTTTTTTGGCTTTTCGTGTTCTATTTGCGTTTAGTGACACGAATTGATTGACGGTATAGCGGCGCCCCGCCCTCATTATTCCTTATTATCTATAAAAATTACAAGAGGGGAAAATGGATTTGTTCTTTGTTGTGCGCGGAATAAAAAAACAAGATATGCAAGATCGACGAAAACACCGGGATGATTTGCAAGGTCAATGATTGATGGTGATCTCAGCTTTCTTTGTACTCTTTGGTTCGTGCGGAATAAAAAAACAGGATATGTATGATCGGCGAAGCGCCGGCATGATTATCAAGATCAGTGATTGATGATGATCTCAGGTTTCTTTGTGCCCTTTAGTTCGTGAGGAATAAAGAAAACAGGATATGTAAGATCGGTGAAGCGCCGGAAAGATCAATGATTAATAGCAAACCCATTTCCCTTTCGGGAAATGGGGGCTATGTTTGGGGAGAAAAATTTGTTTAAGCAACGATTTGCTGATAGCTTGCGAGCTGATCGAGGATAGACATAGCGTTCTGGAAAGCTCCATCGGCTTGTTGTTGGAAAGATCCTCTGATTTCATCTTGCTGTTGCTGCAAAGTTTTAAGAGCTGTTGCAATCGCATCTTGTTTTCTTGACGATTGTTCGAATGTAGCTCTTTCAGATGTTCCGTGAGCGTTGGCAAAAGACGACCCTGTATTAGAAACTTGGTTAGCTAAGTTTGTAACGCCGTTTGCTTTTGTAGCCACTTGCTCTGATTGCTTGGATTCAAGATCAGAGATTCGCTTCTCAACATTAGCTTGAATTGTTTCGAGATCTTCTTTGTTAGTGATAGAATCCAATGCTCTTTGATTGTAATCAGCGTCAGATCCATTGAAGTTGCGTACATCTCCATCTCTATCTGCAGAGCCTTTCCAAATTTGAACGCGTCTGTTGTTTTCAAGCATAATACGGTCGTTTTCTGCCCTGATTCTGGCGTTATTAGCTATGGTTGCATCGACTCGTGCATTGTGTGGGATTATGTGATTGTTGTTCATCGCATCTGCATCCGCCTGACTGTATGTCCTTGAACCAAATACATCACCATTTTTTGCTAGGTTCATTTTGGGTTGTACTAGATCTTCAGGTTGGTATACAATGCTTGGTCTTTTCGCTCCTGAAAGTCTATCTTGGAGTTCGCTTTTGAAGCTTCTTGCATCGTCGAGCTCTTTGTTCGCAAAAGGTGTTTTTCCTACAAATCCTGCTCCTGTAGCTACTGTAGAAACTCCTGTTGTTACAGCGCCGACAATCCCTGAAAGCCATTCAGCATGAGATTGTGAGTCTAATGCGTTTCCAGCTTTTGTAGCACTAGTTCTCATTGAAGTTACAGTGCTTTTAATCGTTTCTTTGGAAGTCACGGCCATTTGAGCTTGTAGCTGTCTTTCCATGCGAGAAATTTCTTGCAAAGCTTTGGCTGCTGCGCTCATTGCCTTGAATGTGTATCCTGCTGCTACGTTTGCAATACCTGTACTCATATTTTTTCCCTTTTTATAATCATTATTTTTTTATACAGCCTGTGACATCAACACTTGTACGCCCGTTTTGTCTCCGTCGTACATGTGCTTTGATAAGGCATTAATTCTTTTATTTTCTTCTTTTTGAAGAGTCGCATAGTGGCCTGCATCTTTTGAAACATCTTGATGGATCTGTTTCCATAAAGAATGCAAAAGATCAAAGACAGCATTAGTCATTTGAAGACCTGTTGTTGCATCCGCTTGAGCTTTATCGATACCGCTCATTGCAAAAGATGTTCCGGTTTGAACTCCCTGGTTCACTGTGAGGGCGGCTGTCTGTATTTTTGAGAAGATAGATCCATTCATAAATCCTTCCCCCATACACTGCATCATAAGTCCAAGAGTCGCCATCATTTGTGCGATTTCAGTCCCTGTGTCTGATGATTTTTTGTCATGACCGAGGAGGGTAGATGTGAAATTTGAAATCGTGGCGTTATCAAATGTGAGCGCAAGCATTAATCTTGATGCGACTTTTGATCCATAAGAAAGACTTGCTTTGTCAGCCCATTCTTTTGCGCCGACGGCATTTAACACTTTTGACATGGGACCGTCTTCTTGTTTCATAGCCTTAAGAACAGCTTTTGTTGCAATAGCGTCACTTCCTTCTTTGACTGAAACATTGGCAATGCCGTTTTCCATGATATCTTTTGCAAAATCCTTCGACATGAGGACCGCCTCATCGGCTGCTTTAGAGGCGGCTTCTTCTACAGATTTCATGAGTTCTTGTCTGAGTGTTTTTCTTCCCATGCTCATGAGACTAGAAATAGACTTATTCCAGAATTTTGAGATCGCGATGTCGACTGCTTTTTTAGCGGCTTTTCTCGCTGCGTCTTTGATCGCATTTGTTGCGCAAGCTGTATCCGTCGGATTTAATGTAAGTCCAGGTCCTACTGGGCCTACGGCTTGAAGTTCATCGGCAGTATCTTGTACTGTTTTGTCAATTGCACTTGCGGCGGATTGAACGGCAGCATCTGCTGTTTCTTCTACAGTTTGTGCGAGGCTGACCTTTGCAACCCCTGATATCCCATCTCCTCCGTTAGCCACTTGTGAACTTTTGCGCTCACGTCGCGTGCCTTCTCGGCCATAGCACCGCGGCAAGCTTGCGCGAATTGGCGCGAAATTCAAACTTTTGGCTCGTGAATTACATCGCTGCAATCTCCAAACGAGTCTGCATCGCTCGTACGAATCGTGATGGTGTTTATGCAGCACTACTGCCCTGCTGCGCAAAGGCAAATCGACTGGATCGTTGCGTGGCCCAGTTTGGGTGGAAGTACCGTTTGTGCCATACTTCATAAACCTATGAAAGCCAAGTTACTTGTCTCGACTGACAGTAGTACTGCGAATACAGCTGTATTTCAAAACGCAGCGGAGACTGAATAGGCATTCACTTATTTGTTGGCTGCAGAATGCGCCTGTGGCTGCTCC
>CAYVDU010000181.1:3399-3616 GCA_964450765.1 uncultured bacterium
TGAGCTCTAATTGATTCGAAATAGCTCGCAGCCTCGCATTGGTGCGCAGCACTCGACTCGGAGCATGAGATCAAGCTCGCTGTACTCCTTACACGTCACGGCGACCGGTATGCATTCTTTGTTTCTACCGCAAACATGGGCATTCCATGCTAGAGTGTAATTCTGATGCGAAGTCCTCTTAGCACGCCTACCAAGATCTTCCCTAATTGCAAGAGCC
>CAYVDU010000182.1:0-3583 GCA_964450765.1 uncultured bacterium
TTTTGAGCCGATTTTCGACTTTTTTAAGGGAGTCAATATCAACTTTCGTATATTGACCCCCTTAAAAAAATCGAAAATCGGCCAAAATAATCCCGAAAAGTCGACGAACCCTTAGTTACGCAAGAGGTCTAATAAATAAGAGGTTTTTATTCAGGTTCATGGAGATCCCCTTCTTGACTTGAGGATTTTTTTATAGTACATGTTGTCTATCAGCATGCGAAAAAAAATCTATCCGTTTCTTTGTCTTTGTATCGTTGCTTTTCCTTTCTCTCAGGTGTTAGGTGTTGCCTATACTTGGAATAATGCAGCGGGAGGGGATTGGAACCTGGCGGGGAATTGGTTGCCGGCTGCTGTTCCGAATGCAGCTGTAGATACAGCGACTTTTGGTGCGATCATTGCGGCCCCACAAACGATCACTCTCAACTCCTCGTTCTCTCCGACTGTCAATGCAATGACTTTTGCGAATGCAAATGCCTATACGATAGGAACTCTTGGTCAGGGACCCATTCATTTGGTGATCACTGGAGCTACAGATCCTACGATTGTGTTGACAAGCGGATCTCACAACATTGTGGCAAGCTTAGATCTTGCAAATCCACTCACAATTTCAGGTGTTGGAGCTCTTTCTATTTCTGGAGTGATGAGTGGATCTAGCTCTTTGACGATGGCGGGCACAGGCACCGTGACTTTAAGTGGAGCAAATTCGTATAGCGGAGGTACCAATGTTAGCAGTGGAACTCTGATAGGAAATACGACAAGCCTTCAAGGTGCAATCACTGTGAGCGGAGGAGCTACGGTCTTAAATTTCACTCAGACAACCACGGGTACTTATACGGGGAGTTTGCAAGGAGCTTCCGGGAATGTGAATTTTTCATCATCCGGAGCTGTGCTGACAGTCACAGGAGCAAATACATTCTCTGGCATCACGAATCTAGTGGGGACCACGATATTGAATATAGGAGGAGCATCTTCTCTTCCTTCTGGCACTGTGAATATGGCAGCGGGATCCACATTGCAATCAGGGATTGCTTTTACTTCCACATCCGCAAATCCGATCACTCTTGCTTCTGGAACTGCTACCTTTGATTCGCTAGGTTTTACAATGACTTTGTCAAGGCCAATTACAGGAGTTGGGCCTTTTGTTAAGGTGGGTTCCGGTACTGTGATTTTAAATGGCGTAAATACGTATAGTGGCGGAACGACAGTCAGCGGCGGGATTCTTCAAGGAACTGCGACGAGCTTGCAGGGTAATATCAGTATTGCCAGTGGAGCGTCTTTGGTTTTTAACCAAACGGGAGTGGGTACGTATGCCGGTAATTTAAGTGGATCTGGTTCTTTGACTGTTCAAGGAGGATCCACTTTAACGATGAGTGGAAATAATAATCCTTCTTTTACCGGAACAACCACGGTGAATAATTCTACAACATTAGAATTGGCCAGCGGTTCAGCTCTTGGTAGTGGAACTCTCGCACTATCTTCCGGAACTTTGAAAAGCGGTTTTGCAAATCTTGTCATCCCAAACATCATCACATTCACAGGGACTGGCAATGCTTTTGATTCGAATGGCAATACCATGACATTGTCTGGCTTGCTTCAAGGGTCTGGCGGCGGGTTCACAAAAACGGGAACAGGGACCGTTATTATTACAGGAACTGCCAATACCTATTCCGGAGGAACGACTGTCAATGGGGGTTCTCTACAGGGAACAGCATCGACTTTAAAAGGAGCTTTTACACTCACAAGTCCAGGTCAGCTGGTATTTAATCAAACAACAATCGGAACCTCGGCGATCACTGTATCGGGGAATGGATCTTTGAATGTACAAGGCGGATCAACGCTCACAATGACAGGCAATAGCTCTACATTTACAGGAGCAACTTCCGTGCTAGGTTCTTCTACGCTTGTTGTGGATGGCAATCTTCAAGGATCGCCTGTTTCTGTGGCCGCCGGATCGATTCTTTCTGGATCAGGAACTGTGGGAGCTACAACGATCAATGGTCAGTTAGCCCCTGGAACTGCCGGAAATGGAACTCTTTTTGTGAGTGGAGCTCTGACATTTAACGGAACACCCTCTTTTTTGGTGGCGCTGACTCCGACAACAAACGGTAAGGTGCAATCAAGTGGTATAGCTACATTGACAGGTGATGTGATTGCCTCTGCGAATATTGGCTCTTCTTTTTTTGGAATTTCACAGACATATACGATTTTGACAGCATCTTCTCTTGTAGGAACATTTAATCCAACAGTGATCGTGACGAATCCCGCATTTACAGGCAGTCTTTCTTATACGGCAACAGATGTGTTTCTTCAGATGATGATTCAAAAGCCTTTTTTGCATTTTCCTTTTGAAAATACCAATGAGAGATCTGTTGGAAATAATATTGATGCTATTAATTCTGCCGGCACCATTTCTTCAGACATGGTGTCAGTGATTGATGCTTTGACAGGGCAAAGTGATGCGGCTGTGAATCAAGCCTTAAATCAAATGCATCCTGCGAACATGAGTGCATTCGCGGAAGCCCAAGGACAACTCGGCGGACAGCTTTTGTCTTTATTTCATCGCTTTCCTTCCTTGGTTTGCGGCTGTGATCGACCGAATCGATTATGGGTAGAGCCTTTTGGAAATTGGTTGAAAGTTGAAGATCGAGGGATCCAACTTGGGTTTTGGACAAACACAGGTGGTATTGCTTTTGGATATGATCGAAGATTTTTTGATTGTTGGACATTGGGAGTTGGCGGCGCATGGAATTCATCCAATTTGAAGTGGTTTAAGGGGAGAGGGCATGCTCACATGTCCGGTCTTTATGGATCTTTGTATAGTGATTTGTCGCTTGGCCGTTTTTATTTTGGCAGTTCTTTATATGCAGGGAAAGATTGGTATAACACCACGCGCCATATTCACTTCACTACGATTGATCGAAGAGCTAGATCGACGTCTTCCGGTATTGATGCAGCAGGTCAGGTGACGGGTGCTTACTTTTTTGGGATGCCATCTTGTCTTTTATATCCTTATGCAACATTGGATTGTTTGTATTTGCATAATGACTCTTTTAGAGAAAAAGGTGCAGATTCTCTGAATTTACATGTGGATACTTACAAAAGTACAACACTTCGGTTGGAAACGGGAGCGGGCTGGCAGTGGATTGATAAGAATGCATCGGGAACATTTTGTATTTCCCCCTTAATTTCGATGGGTTATGTTTGGGAAAAGCCCTATCGAGATCATTATCATTCTACATTCCAAGGGCAGACCCTTTCGTTTAAAACGTTGGGTTGGCATCGAGCTTGGAATCTTTTGAATCTCCGTTTTGGTATCAAAATGACCTATCGCTGTTTCTTCTTGGATTCTCAATATATAGGAGATGTGTCCATCGACAAGCATTATCTATTGAATCAAAGAGCCAATTTCCGGTTGGGCGTTCATTTTTAATTAGACCTCTTTCGAAACTTATATAGTCGATTGAATTTAAAATTACACACTTTGGCTAGCGCGAAAGCTGTCGAATTTTTACGATCGCAAAATGCATAGTATTGGATTAATACTATGCATTTTGCGATCGTGAAAATTAGACGCTTTGGCGCT
>CAYVDU010000183.1:0-3571 GCA_964450765.1 uncultured bacterium
CCACATGTGCTAAATATCCATTGCATGCTTTGAAGCAAAATAGACAAGTTTGCGAATCCTTTGCCCTTCACAATCCACATTCGGACATCGAACTGCCACTTCACCCTCGAGATGGATCACTTCCGTCTTACAAATAGGGCAATGCTTTGGCATATGCCAAGGCTTACTATGCGGGTGATGTTTCTCGACACGAACCACCTTGGGGATCACATCTCCACCCTTTTCAATAACAACCGTATCTCCTTCTCGAATATCTTTCCGAGCCACTTCCTCCTGATTATGCAATGTAGCACGGGAAATAGTGCTCCCTGCTAAAAAAACAGGCTCTAATTCTGCAACAGGTGTCAACACCCCAGATCTTCCCACCTGCACTGTAATTTCTCGAATTTGAGTGATCGCTTGCTCCGGAGCAAATTTATACGCCATCGCATAACGTGGCACTTTACCTGTGCTCCCCAAAATGTCGTGCAAAGAAAGATCATCCACCTTCACCACGATTCCATCGATTTCAAAAGAAAGCGAAGGCCGATCATGAAGAACCTTTTTTACGTACGACATAATCCCTTGAACATCTTCAGCTAAATGCACATATTTTCTATCCACCACAGGAAACCCCCACTGTTTTAACGCCTGATGCAAGCGATACTGAGATTTTATCGGAGACTGCCCCTCTGCAATGCCATAGCAAACAATATTCAACTTTCTCTTCGCAACTTCTTGCGGATCTAATAACTTTAAGGAACCTGCCGCCGCATTTCTAGGATTTGCAAAAAGCTCAAGTCCTGCTTCTTTTCTCTGACAATTGATCGCATGGAAAGAGTCTAAACTCAAATGAACTTCTCCCCGCACTTCAAAATCTTCCGGATAGCTCTCCCCTTCCAGTTGCAAAGGGACATCTCGAATCGTTTTAATATTTGCCGTAACATCATCCCCAGCGCGTCCGTTCCCACGGGTCAATGCAGAAACCAGCTTTCCTTTATGATAACGGAGAGAAAGAGCTGCCCCATCAATTTTTAATTCGCAGCAAAATAATACTTGCGTTTGCTCTAGGAGCTTATACACCCTCTTTACAAAATCATCCACTTCCTCTTCCGAATATGTATTGGCAAGAGAGCGCATTGGGACCATGTGTTCTTTTTGTTGGAATCCTAACGTTGGAGCCTCTGAAATTCTCTGCGTTGGAGATTTAGGATGCATCTGGTTCGGATGCTCTTTTTCATAGACTTGAAGAGCCTTTAAAAACTGATCATACTCATAATCAGAAATCTTTGGGGATGCCTTGTCATAGTAAAGCCGATCATGTTCAATCATTTCCGAAACTAATTTTAAATACTCATCATGCGTATGTATCTTAGACAAAAGACACCTCAAAAATCATCGTCGCTAAAGGAGATAAACAAATCACAATCCCATTCGGGTCGATATCAATGCTTGGATTCAACTGTCCAGATCCTCCAAACGACTCGTCATCCGTATTCAAAATCTCCTCAACCTTTTTTATGTTTTTAAGTCCTATCTTATAGGACAATCGAAATTCTGCAGAAAAATGATGCACGAATAAAAGAATTTGTTCTTCTGTTTTGCGTAAATAGGCAATCACACTTTGCTCGGCATCGGAAAAATCAACCCATTCGTATCCTTCCCAATGAAAATCATTCTTCCAAAGAGCCGGAGAACGAATGTAAAGATGATTCAAAGCAGCCACAACCTTTTGTATTCCTCGATGCGCTGGAAAATCTAAAAGATGCCAATCCAAACTTTGCTCGCAATTCCATTCCGACCACTGTCCTATTTCTCCCCCCATAAAAAGAAGCTTTTTCCCAGGATGACCGATCATATAACTCAGCAAAAGCCTCAATCCCGCAAATTTCTGCCAATCAGATCCTGGCATCTTAGCGAGCAAACTCCGTTTCTCATGAACAACTTCATCATGGGAAAGAACCAAAATAAATTTTTCAGAAAAGGCATATAGCAAAGAAAACGTAAGTTCATTCTGATGATACTTACGAAACAATAAATCCCTCTGAAAATAACGCAGCGTATCATTCATCCAGCCCATGTTCCATTTGAAATCAAATCCCAACCCTTCCGGATGAGAGACTCCAAGAAAAGAAGAAGACTCTTCTGCGATCATGACAACACCTGGAAAACGCTTGTGAACCACAGAATTTAAATGTTTTAAAAATTCAATCGCTTCTAAATTATAATGACCTCCCTCTACATTCGGAATCCACTCTCCTTGAGACCTTCCGTAATCTAAATAAAGCATCGAGGCCACGGCATCCACTCTCAATCCATCCACATGCATCTTATCAAACCAAAAAAGAGCGCTAGCGATAAGAAAGTTAGAGACCTCTTTTCTTCCATAATTAAAAATCGCTGTTTGCCAATGAGGATGCATCCCTTTCCTAGGATCTTCATGTTCATAAAGCGCCGTTCCATCAAAACGGTACAATGCAAAATCATCCATTGGGAAATGCGCAGGAACCCAATCTAAAATCACACCCAATTGCCGCTCATGCATGTAATTAACAAAATACTGAAAATCTTCCACTGTGCCATGCCGACTTGTCGGAGCGAAAAATCCGATCACTTGATATCCCCAAGATTCATCCAAAGGATGTTCCATAATCGGCAATAGTTCAACATGAGTAAATCCCATTTCATGACAGTAATTTGCAAGATCAGCAGCCAGCTCTCGAAAATTGATAAACTCTTGATTCTTCTTTTTCCAAGAACCTAAATGCACTTCATACACATTCATCGGACAATTCAGCGAGTGATCGCATCTTTTTTGAATCCATGCATGATCCGTCCATGCAAATGCATTTACATTCGCCACTACAGACGCAGTTAAAGGTCTTTTTTCAAAACAAAACGCATAAGGATCGCTTTTCAAACAAAGAGTTCCCTTCTTAGAGAGAATTTCGAATTTATATTTCTCTCCCTCTTTAACTCCCGGCATAAACAACTCCCAAATACCGGAAGATCCCATGCTGCGCATTGGATGAAAACAACCATTAAAATGATTAAAATCCCCCGCCAAGCGAACACTTTTAGCATCCGGAGCCCAAACAGCAAATTGAACTCCCTGAATTCCTTGAATCTCTTTAAGCTGTGCACCCAACACTTGATACAACTCGTAATGACATCCTTTATTGAATAAAAAAGCATCCATTTCTCCAATCGTCGGAAGAAAAGAATAAGCATCATGAGCTAATTGACCGCTGTGATAAAAAACACGATAATCCACCGCTCGAATCTGTTGTTTGATTGGATAAACAAAAAGGCCCTCTTCTTCTGTCGGCTCCGCCTCAACAATACGTCCTAACACTTCCAAGTGAACCTGTGCGGCGCCAGGCCTCCACAGACGAATTTCACCATCATGAAAACCCAAAAAACGATGGGGATCAAAATGATGCCCTTGTCTTAATAAATCAACATCCCGATATTCAGACATCACAAGAACCCTCTTAAGAACCACTACATATAGTGGATTAAATGATAAATTGCATGTTTGGCTGTGCCAAAGCGCCGAATTTCAACGATCGTAAGTTGCATTGTATTAAGT
>CAYVDU010000184.1:0-3561 GCA_964450765.1 uncultured bacterium
TTTGACAGCTTTCACGCAGCTGCAATTCAATGTTATTTTTCATAAATGGTATAACTCAGGTTGCGTAACGAACTGACGGTACTTGAAATAAGTTTCTGATCGTTCCGGGTTCCTTTTGCAGCTTTGGTAATGTTGAACGTAAATGCTTATATAGTCGTTCCTGATTTATTCTAATTTTCCCTATAGAAAATTAACTAAAACTGACATGCTCACTGTGAGGGAATACTATGAAATTCCCTGATAAGGAAATTCATGACCACGTCTACTGTCACACTCACCACAAATCCCTCTCAAAAATTCCAAGAAAGGAGCTCCCCGCAAGACAGGCGACGTCTAACCATTGACTCTAGATTTCAAAGTCCTCTGACTTCAAAAAACGGATTTCTAGCAAGACCTCGAGTCATCTCAGACCCTAGAAATACGACGCAAATACTACAAGCTCCGGATGAACCCTAAATAATTCCTTGTCACTCATAGACATACGCTCCTTCATGTATCACTCCCTTAGGCTTAATACCTTACGGATACCAAAGATGATATTTCTATTTAACGAAAAGGTGACATTTCAATAAAACGCAAATAAATACTATTTTTTAATTTACTTTATACTTCATTTTTTTTATAATTTAAACTATTATACTAACTATATATAAAAACAGGTATTTTTTATGACGCATCCAGTTCAAACATCCAGAGACTTTTTAGATAATGCACAATATAGCCTTACGGCAAGTGCAGCGTTTGGGGGTGCAGCCATCCTTACTAGATTTTTGGGGTACGATCGAACGTCCGTTGGGTTTGCATTGACTAGCGCAGCGTGTCTCTCAGGTAGTATGGTTTCTCTTTATCAAGCATTCCAAACTCAAGCAGAAGAAGTTCAAAACGCAAGAGCTGCAAATCAAGGATTAAACACTCAAAATCAGCAGTTACGTGCCCAAAATCAGCAGTTACGTGCCCAAAATCAGCAGTTACGTGCCCAAAATCAGCAGTTACATGCTGAAAATTTACAACAAAGAAATACCTATCCAGAGGCTCGATTTACACGCGTAGAAACAGTTATATTTCGAGGGGTTTTTCCTAACGCCCAATAAGAGAAAGAATCCCTAACAACATCAAAGTCCCAATTGTCTATAAACAACTAAAAACAGCCCTAATAAAACCGCAAATAACTGATATTAAAGCAGTTACTCGTAATCAACAAGCAATAACCCTTTCAACGTCTCCTCTGTCAAAAAATAACTAAAACTGATATACTTACTGCAAGGGAATATTATAAAATCCCCTAACGAGAAAATTTATGACTATGTCTACTGTCACACTCACCACAAATCCCTCTCAAAAATTCCAAGAAAAGAGCTCTCCGCAAGACAGGCGACGTCTAACCATTGACTCTAGATTTCAAAGTCCTCTGACTTCAAAAAACGGATTTCTAGCAAGACCTCGAGTCATCTCAGACCCTAGAAATACGACGCAAAGGCTACAAGCCATTGTCATTGCCATAGCTCTTGGGAAACAAGCTTTGAGCACATTACAAATAGATTCTGACAGAGATCTAGATCCTTTAAGCAGACCTCTCAGTCCAAGAAGCGCCATAACCTCAGGATCCATAGCTCCAACCACTCCACACTCTCCTTCCTCCTCTAGCTCTCCATCAAAAGCAAAAAACAGGGTCCCATCACCACTCATCTTACCAAAACAAGCTTCCCAACAACTAGATCCGATCGTATCTCGTAGTCCCCCCCAACAATCAAAAGACCACCACCCCACAAATTCTCATACTGAACCACTTCCCCTCTCCGCACACATCCAAGCTGCAAAAAACTCTTTTCAAGCGGTACAGAACACCTTTTCTAAGTTAGCGTCTCTCTTTCGCTTCTTTTAACCACCCCTAATTCTTATAGAATTGGCATGAATCATGCCCGCCAATAAAATCCGTAAAAACCTTTCAAGATTCCTGAAATTATTTTACACAAGACAAAAAATAAAACTATAATTATATAAAAAAATAAAGAAACTAATAATTACATTACGTTTCTACAGAAGGGATCGTTATGGATAGTTCTAGCAGTGTATTACGATTTTTCCAATGGATCTGCCGATTTAATTTCGGAAATTTTGAAAAAGAAGAATTTAAAAAGTTTCTCAGGATGGGAGTTATCTTTGCTCTCATCATTGGTGTCTATTGGACATTGCGACCTTTAAAAGATGCTGTGTTCATCCAACTCGTAGGTAATTTACAACTCCCCTTCGCAAAAACCGTTTCAGTCATCGCTCTACTTCCTCTTGTTATGTTCTACACAAAACTTTTAGAAAAAACGTCCAGAGAAAAAATGCTGATTATTTTACCTACTTTCTATGGCGTTTTTATTCTCTTATTCAGTTTGCTGATCATGTTCGCTCAAGGAAGTTCTGAAGAAATTGCCAATCGCTCTTCTCTTGCTCTTCTTGGGACAAAAGGCATTGGTTATCTATGGTATCTCTTTGTAGAGAGCTTTGGCTCTTTGGTCGTTGCTTTATTTTGGGCGTTTGCCGCAGACACGACAGAACCGACTCATGCCAAAAGGGGCTTCCCTCTTGTTGTGGCTATCGGCCAAGTCGGAGGCATCATTTTTCCCTATACAATTGGAGGACTTCCTCACCGTTTAGGATGTTCCACAGATGCACTTTCAATTCTTTGCCTAGGACTTTTGACTCTTTTTATCATTCCTTTAGTTCGCTATTTTCTGCGTGCAACTCCTCCAAAATGGCTCTCCTCATTTCAAGGAAAAAATGAAAAGAAGGTAGAGAAAGAGCAGGAACCTGGCTTTTTAGAGGGACTTAAACTACTTTTAAAACACCGCTATCTTTTAGGTATTTTTGCAGCCAATTTCATCTACGAAGTCGTTGTCACCATCTTTGATTTTAATTTTAAAATCGCGGCCAGCACACAATATGCAGGTGTTGCTTTAAGTAACTATCTAAGTATTTATGGCTCAAGCGTAAATATTATTTCATTACTCTGTTTACTTTTGGGTATTAGTAATGTCACTCGTTTTCTTGGAGTAGGAACAGCACTTGCCGCCATGCCGGTCATTGTGGGTTGCGCTCTTTTAGGATTTTTAAGCTTAAACAGCCTCTCTTTTCTCTTTGCATTGATGGTTGGATCTAAAGCCATCAACTATGCATTGAACGGTCCTGCTTTAAAACAGCTCTACATTCCAACAACTCCTGACGTGAAATTCAAAGCACAAGCATGGATCGAAACTTTTGGATCAAGATCTTCTAAACAAGCAGGATCTATGTTCAACATGTCACTGTCACCGCTGCAATCTTCTTTTGGGGCTCTTGTTGGAAAATCGTATTATCTCACACTCAGCGGCATGATCTGTTTCCCAATGCTTGGATTGTGGCTGATTGTCGCCATTTTCCTTGGCAGATCGTTTAAGAGAGCAATCAAAGACAACTCTGTCATCTGTTAAGGAAAGCCTCAGGTTGTGCTGTGTACACCTTGAAGAGAGGAAGCCTCGGGTTGTGCTGTGTACACCTTGAAGAGGGAATGCCTCAGGTTGTGCTGTGTACACC
>CAYVDU010000185.1:0-3531 GCA_964450765.1 uncultured bacterium
CATTTAACCCCTCTTTAATAGAGTACGAGGATGGATTTATCTTGGTTTTTCGTGTGGTGGATGGTAAAGATTCCTGGATTTCTTATATTGGGATTGTTCTATTGGATGAGAATTTTGACCCACTGTCAGAGCCTGAGTTATTTAGTGTTTTGAGATATAAAACCCCTTCACAATCGGAAGATGCTAGGATTTTTTCTATACAGAATCGATTGTTTTTAACATTTAATGACAATTTGGATTGTAAAGCTTCTTATCATGAGAAAAGAGATATCTATGTAGCTGAGCTTTTTCGACAGGGAGATCGTTTTTCTTTATCTTGCGGGTATAAGTTGATTCATGAGCAAAAACATGTGTTTCAATTTTGGCAGAAAAACTGGGTTCCTTTTGAATGGAATCAAAAGCTTCTTTTTGTGTATTCGATAACGCCTCACGAAGTTGTGCATCCCTATTTTTTAAGAGAAACGTGTGTGACTTTTCATGAAACACATTCTTCTGTTCATTGGCCTTGGGGGGGGCTCCGAGGAGGCACTCCTGCTTTATTGGTTGATGGAGAATACCTCACGTTTTTTCATTCAAGCCAATCGATGACATCCGTAGTTTCTAGGGATTATGCGCGGTATCACTATTTTATAGGGGCTTATACATTTTCTAAAGATCCACCTTTTGCAATGACTAAAATATCTAAAGAACCGATTGTCGGACCCGGCTTTTATACTGATTCTGATTCTGAAAAGCGCGTTGTTTTCCCCGGCGGTTATGTTGTTTCCGGAAATCGAATTTATTTAGCTTTTGGAAAAGATGATCGTGAAATGTGGATTGCGACTTTAGATAAAGAAGTTTTGATGAATTCATTGCAACCTATTGAGATTTCTCGATGATTTTACGATTGGTTTTGTTTTTCTGTTTTTCTGTGTGTTATGGGCGCGATGTGAAAATTTGCCTTGTTTTAGTGACGCAAAATCATGACAAAGAGATTTTAAAATGCTTATCGAGCGTTCGTGATTTTGTGGATGCTGTTTGTGTGATCGATCAGGGGAGTCAAGATGATACAAAAAACATTGTTAATCAGTGGATTCATGAGTGTCGTTTCCCGAATTTTGTGCAAGATGCTTTGCCGGATTGCAATCCCTTTACTTTGGCAATGGAAGTAGCTCAAAAATTGGTGATCGATTCTCATTTTGTATTGGAGGATACCTATTTTCTTTGGATGGATCCGATGATGCATCTTCGAGGTAATGTAAGTGGTCGAAAAGAGGAATTAACTCATGCTTGCTATGCGATTTTAGAACATTCATCTTCTTGTAAGTATTATTCTTTCGAGCCTCATCTTTTTTTAGCAGCAATCGATTGGACATATTCAGATTCTCGGCCTTTTTTGTGGAAGAAAGATGAATACTTAAGCTTTGCTAGGCTTCATGATATTGTTTTGGAAGGAGGGTCTCTTTCTTTAGAAAAGGAAGTAGAGCGTTTGCAGCTACTGATTTCGAAAGAGCCGGAATTTAAAGATCATTATTTTCATTTAGCAGAGGCATATAAGGCTTTGGGGCAGTTTTCCTCAGCAATCTTTTGGTATCACAAGCGGCTCGATTTAGATGGCGATGTTGAGGAGATGTGGTTTTCAACATTAATGATGGCTTCTTGTTATGAAGAGATGGGGGATTGGGGACATGCTTTGTCGTGTTATTTGGAGGCTTTTCAGATATGTCCGGATCGTCCAGATCCTATTCAAAAGATAAGCACTTATTATCGAAGGGTGGCAAAGCCAAGTGTTTCTTATCTTTTTTCTCAGCATGCTCTTTTAGTGGGGCGCTCGGATCGGCAACGTTTTTTTGTAGACCCTCCTCTTTCTGATTATCAAATCTATGAAGATATTTCGATTGCGGCGTATTACACTCGATTTCAAAAGGAGGGATTTTGGGCGACGAGCCGTCTTGCTGCTGATCGAACAGCTCCTTGGTGGATTCGAGAGAATGCGCATCAAAATCAGATGTATTATGTGACTCGTCTTGAGAATAGTGAATTGATCTCTCTTGATTTAGATCTTTCTTCAACCCATGGGAAAAAACAAAAAAGATATTTTCCTGCGAGCGGTTCGATTGTAAGGACTTCCTGGGGTTATAAATTGATCTGTCTGGGAGTGAATTATCAACAGCAAAGAGGAAAATTATTTTATACGGACGATTTTTCAGGAATGTTTCGTATGAAAAGTTTTTTTGTCGAATTGAGTCCAGATTTTCAAGTTTTGTCAGAAAAAGAAATTATTGAAGGAATCGTTAGAGATAGATTTCCGACGCTTTATGTCGATGGACCTGAAGATTGCCGTTTATTTGAATATCAAGGATGCGATTGGATGAGTTGTAGCATGAGAGGTTTTAATCCGATTGGGAAGCGCCAAACTGTTCTTTGTCGCTTGTCGAATGGCGAATCATCGTTTAGGCTTATAGATCGATGTATTCCACTGAAAACAAAAGACTCTCATATCAATGAAAAGAATTGGGTTCCTTTTTGTTCTGGGATGAATTTGCGCTTTATTCATTCTTATGAACCTTTGACTATTGCGACTCCTGATCTCAGTACAGGACAATGTTCTATGGTTCATACAGACACTCTTTCTTGGGACTGTTCTCGTTTTCGAGGGTCGGCGGCTCCTATTGCATGGGACGATGGATATTTGCTTCTTGTTCATGAAATTGTGGCTTATCCTGATTCAACCCGGTCTTATCTGCATCGATTTATTTATTTAGATGATCAGCATCGTATGAAAAAAATGTCGCTCCCCTTTGTGTTTTTACATCATGGAGTTGAGCGGTGCCATGGAATGACGATGGATATTTCAGGGACGCATCTTGTTTTTGTAGTTGGGTCGGAAGATAAAGAACTTTTTCTTTGTTTAACGCCTTTAGAAACGATTCGAGGGAGATTGGAGATTATAAAATGAAAAATAATGTGATGCAATGTGTATGGTTTTTTTTGGCTTGTGTGAGCCTTCTTCAGGGTCAGAATTCTTATGAGGGGCCCTTGAGAGTAGAATTTGAAGAATATTTGGAATTAGCGCATAAATTCTTGCCTAAGAATCCTGTGATCATCGAGGCCGGTGGCCATTATGGATCAGAGACAGTAAAATTTGCGGAACTTTGGCCTCAAGGGACGATTATTTCTTTTGAGCCGAATCCTAGTGCTTATGTGAAATTGATCATGGAAACATCGAAATATAAAAATGTGAGGGCTTTCCCCGTAGCATTAGCTGAATATAATGGACAATCCATATTTCATGTTTGCTATGGGACTACAGGCGATAATCCTATTTATGAAGGAGCCAGTTCTTTACTTGATCCAGCTGATTATATGAGGATCCATTATCAAGGACCTAACATTCTAGTTTCATGTCGAATTTTAGATCATTGGTGTGAGGAGAATGAAATAACTTATGCTGATTTTATGTGGTTAGATCTAGAAGGGATGGAGTTGCAGGTTCTTCAATCTTCTCCAAAGATATTGAAGACATTAAAAGTGATCGTTGTAGAGACAAAT
>CAYVDU010000186.1:0-3439 GCA_964450765.1 uncultured bacterium
TTCGACAGCTTTCGCGCCAGCCAAAATGTGTAATTTTAAATTCAATCGACTATATGAAAATGAGAAATATTTTCGATGAAACTTTCATTTTTTCTGCGAAGGGAATATCCGAAGGCGCTATTTCTGAGAAGAAAAGATGAAAATTTCGCGAAAAGATTCTCATTTACAAGGAGATAAATCCAAAATTCTGGTTATTAAGGAGCGCGTGTGCTTTTAAAAGATTCCCTCCTTCAAAGTGAAAGATCTCATCTTCAATCATTGTGGGCAGAAAGCGTTTTGTTTCATAAGGTTGCTTCTTTGGAAGCAGTCAAGAGAGAATCGGTTGGAGATCCTATAGAGGCTGTTTTGTTTTGTCTTCTGTCGGAGGAGCAGCAGGATTTTCATTTAGAATCTTTGGCATTATCTCGATTGTCATTGGGAGAGCTTTGTCAATTTGCTTTGTTATACGGCATGATGGATTTTTCAAGCGGAAAAGAATTTGCTAAGAAATTGCTTGCATTTTCTTATTTTCCAGCGTTTCGTTCTCTGGAGAAAGTCTATGATGATGTGAGTGCAAAACTCTCGATTTCTTTATTGCAGAGAGCTTTTGGGAAGAAAGAAGCTTTGTCTGATGACTTAGATTTGTATTTTGCAGCTTTGTGTCAGAATCTTCCTTGTTTTGAAGCCACTTGGCAAGAGCCAGTTTTGTTAGAGTCTGAAATTTTTGATGATGTGCTTTTCTCTCAAGAAAAGAAAATTACCGGTGCGTTGCCTGTCTCTTCTTCATTTGTGAAAGCTGCTTTCGTTACAGAAGGCGAAGGAATGCCTTTAGGGGCTTTGACTGTTAAAGATATTGAGATTGTCGCTTTTGGGCCCCAAGGCTCGTCTCTGAATCAGCCTGAATTGTTTGGGATGGATCGGGTGATTGCGAGTCGCAAATGGGGGCGGGTACATGCTCAAAAAGATGTGTGGTTTGAGTCGGAATCAGATTTTGCTAAAGGGTATTTAGAAGTTGGTTTTTATGGATGTACGAGTTCTTTATTTTTTGTATTTTATATCCGAGCAGATCAAGTAGTGATTGATTCAAAATCGTATGCCCCAAAAAGTTTGGAGCGCTACAAAGGAAAGGTTCATCCGGTTGTGTTGCATCGAAAGAAAACGCAGATCCAAATTGAGGGAATAGGAACTTCAACAATGCATTTGATTCCTCTTGCAGGAGAAGGGTGTTTTTGGGGCGCTGATTTTTTATTGGCTTTTGGGATCCAGGAAAAGCTGCGATTTCATTTTGAAGGTATAGTGGATTATACCGAAAATGATTCAAGAATCGGGTTTTAGGCGAGTTCAAAGCGCCAAATTTCAACGATCGTAAGTGGGGTAGTATTAATCAATGCAACTTTCTTCGGTATGATGTGAAAAAATAGTGTTTTTTAGTTTTTATATGCTATAATTAACCTATAATTACTAATTGAAAAAAGGTTTTATTATGACATCCTCGGTTAACGGTTCTTGCTCTTCTTTGGGTAATCCTCCTACAGAAATAGGTCGACCAGGTCAACCAGATGGACAGAGGGAAAGAGTGCATTCTTTGGATTCCACTTCAAGTTTTATGAAATTACATCGGCTTGCAAAAGAGGTTATGCGTACGAATGCTACGTCTTTAACAGAAAGGACAATGGATCAAGCTATAAATACTTTTGCTGTGCATTTTAAACGGAGTGAAGGATGCGAGATAGATAGTAATGGACGGATAGCAGAACCTTTTAGCAAAAGTGTATTTACACAGGTTATGGGATTGATGATGCAGAGATACGGCGGCGGTGTCGGAAACATTCAATCGAGAGTTGATACGATTGCAGCTAAAGAAGCTCATCGGCAAATTCAGTGGCGTAACTAGGTACTATATTTATGAAATCCCAATAATCTTCTCAACCGATTTTGCTTTTGAAAATCGTTCCTTCATTTTTAAGAGTAATTCTTTATGTGTATCTAGCAGGGTTTTGAGTCTTTTTTCAACCTCCATTAACACACCTTGATCAGCAAGATATACCATAATTCGTTCCATTTCTTGATTGTGGCTGACTCCATGGTATCCTTCGTTTATATGGGCTAGTTCATGGATCATGGTCTCAATAAGAACTCTGCACATTCCATCTACGGTTGTAGCGTAACTACTCAGGGGATTTACGACTACGGCTCTGATGGGATCCGGGATCTGAAATCCATGAAAGCCGTGACAGATCAAAACCCCTGCGTAATAATTATCCTGAAAGATTTTTCTATATCTTTCGCAATTGCTTTTTCCCATAGCTTCTTTCATTGAAAAATAAATAGAACCTAACTCATGAAAAAATTGTTTGGTTTCTTTTTGATTGGGTCCTTCTCCAGCGAAGTCTTCATCAACGGTGTTTATAAATATGGGGCCATCGCATTGAGTAAGAGACTCTTTGTTAATGGGTCTTTCGGACGGATTTGTAGATTGAAACGCCATCCATATCCTTGATAGTGCTGATGTTGGGGGGTTAGACTCGAGGAGGGGCTTCCATTCCGTTTGTTCCATGCAAGAAGCCCTGGATAATATTCTATTCCACGCTGCATTTTCTTTACCTGCTCTGATTTGTCGAAGCTTGATTGTTAGTTTTTTAATATCTTCTTCTATACTAGCTCTGAAAGCTTCTCGATTATTTGTAAATGGGTATCGTGCATTATCAGGAAAAACGTTCGGTTTGATGTCTACAATGATATCATAAGGAATAAGCTCGTGAGTATTGCGATCATCGTTTTTAAAGCGATGTGTAAATTGAAAAATACCGCTACATAAGATGTAGTGTTTGGCGTCCATTGAATTTGGTTTTCTAGATGGATCGAAATAAATGGTCGCGGTTCCCCAATCAAAATTTACGGTAGTATGCTCGGTCATATTAAAATTGAGGGAAGAATTTAACACTTGAGATGTTTCGTTATTGGAAACTGTTATTTTGGTAGGTCCTATTAATGGTGCTGTTAGGGCGGGGTATTGATCCCAAGAAGAATTGAAGGAAATCGGCTTTTCAGGACTATACCTATCTCGAATCCAAATTTTAACCGTGGTACCTTGTTTTGTTTTTGAATCTTGCAAGGTGCGGATTTTGAAGTTGTTTTCGAGTAGCTCTGAAGGTGTTGCGGTTGTTTCGGTTGTAATGCCGTCTCTTGTCGTCTGTAGGGATATTTTTTCTACACCGAGTAAAAATGCAATTTTGGCTTGACCATAACCGCCGCTGCACAGATGTGGAGGGACTTCTTTGTGACTTTTCCCCATGGTAAAAAATGCCTCTCGGACAATTTCAGGAGTCATTCCAATACCATTATCTTCAATAGTGATAGAACGATCATTGGCGTTGAAAAAGATTTTGATGTCGCCTTCGGTTATTAATCCTTTGTGTACAGCTTCTTTAATACCGTCAAAGGCGTTTTGCAGAAGTTC
>CAYVDU010000187.1:0-3438 GCA_964450765.1 uncultured bacterium
TACTCTTCTCCTGGAGTCTACCCGCAATCCCAAAACGATCTCGTCGGTTTTCGCGTTTATGAATATGCTACGAACCATTTCCAACAACCGCCGCCGCCTTACGATTTTGATGAACCCCTGCTATCCAATACCCCACACAACCAGAGACCCGCAGCTTCTCGAACTATTTCAACCCCACCCAAAGTATTTCATCATCATTTTCGCCATGCAAGTCGAATAGCAGCTCATTCATCGGACATATCCGCCGAACATTCAGATCCACTACTTCTTTCTTTTGACATGACGATAAGGAGAATGCCTTCTCTACATCATGAGCTCGATGAAACAACCAGAAATCATCCAAGGACAATGCATCATTATCTTTGGCCCCTTGGATCGGCGATAGACGCAAAAATACCGCAGGAATGCAGCCCTTTTGCAAGACAAAGAATGGAACAAAAAAAAGCGCAACTAAGAGACGAAGTACTTCTCCCTGCAATCGTCAAATATTTCGAAGGAATTAGATCCAAAGAATTTCAACCAGATGAAAAGACATTCTCAACCCTTCTACAGGCCGCAGGCGATGGGAGATCTGCAGAACTAGTCGCCGACATATATGCTCATGCTGTCGATGAACATCCAAATCTCTTACAGCCACAAGATCATGCCATAGCTTTAAGAAGCTTTAGACGTTGCATGCAAAACGAAACGACCCCAGCAAGAATACTAGAACCAGCACAAAGAGCCCTGCAAAAAAGCTTAACCATCCCCTCAGAACAAAGACCTACTCTCTTTGACGATCAATGGGCCATTACATTCCGACAGTTCATGGCAAAAACAACAGAAGTCTGGCCAACGGAACACAGAAGTGAATTACCTTCAGTTTTACAAGGATTGGAACTGCTATACCGACAACTTCACGGATCTGGTTAATCGCCCGATAAACTATATTTCTCTTGCCAAATCAATCATTTTAAGGCAAAATATTCCTATTTAAGGACCTTCCTTAATTCTTTCAGTCCATAAAGGAGTTCTCAATGCGTAGATCGATCTGTTCTTGCGAGCCCGGCGCTACTTTTGCTGGCAAAACAAGCACATGGAAATTCATATATACAACAGCAACTCAACTGCCTAAAGGGACAAAAATTCGTTTCGATCTTGCTAGCTCGGGAGGACCTCTTGATTGGCAAATTCCTCAAACTAATCTCAAGAAAAAAGAAAATCTCATTTGGGCCGAAATAGATGGAAAGCAACTCCCTGCAACCGAATTAGAAGTCCCCCAAAAAACACAGCCGTCCTATGAATTCACATTGTCTCAAGAACTAAAGACAGGCGACAGCATCACCATTTTTATCGGAACACCTGAATCGGACAAACCAGAAAAAGGAAATACCTGTCAAAAAACCGTCCAAAGAAAACGACCCTTCCATCTTTTTATCGATCCAAAAGGAAAAGGAGACTACAAAGAAGCAGAAATGTTTCATCTAGATATCCGCGGCAATCATCTCAAATCCATCCGCGTCATCGCCCCTTCCTTAGTTCATCGCAATAAAAGATTCGATGTCATTGTCCGTTTTGAAGATATGTACGGAAATTTAACTTCCAATGCGCCGGAAGGGACTTTGATCGATCTTAGCTACGAACATTTAAGAGAAAATCTAAATTGGAAACTCTTCATTCCAGAAACTGGATTCATTGCTCTTCCGAACCTCTATTTCAATGAGCCTGGCATTTACAAAATCCAGCTTCGCAACACTAAAACAAAAGACGTTTTTTTCTCTCCCCCCATCAAATGTCTTGCAGATCCGGGGCTCAACTTATATTGGGGAATGCTGCATAGCGAATCAGATCGAATGACGTCTAAAGAAAACATTGAAACATTGCTTCGTCATGTCCGTGATGATAAGGCCTTGCAATTTTTCGCTACCTCTTGCTTTGAAAACGAAGAAGAAACCTCCAATGACTTTTGGAAATCCATCGTTCAACAAATCACTGAATTTAACGAAGAAGACCGCTTTGTTGCTATACTTGGATTTCAATGGATGGGAGACCCGGAAATCGAAGGAATGAGGCATTTTATCTACACCAAAGATGCAAAACCAATCCTTCGTCGCAAAGATTCCAAGAATAACTCTTTGAAAAAAATATTCAAAACAAATCATCCCAAAGAAATGATCTCAATTCCCGTACTCACTATGGGCAAAGAAACATGCTATAATTTCGATGATTTTAATCCGGAATTCGAAAAAGTTGTTGAGATCTATAACGCATGGGGTTCTTCCGAATGCACGGCTAAAGAGGGAAATAAATATCCAATCGCCGGCGGCAGACAAGCCATTTCCGAATCTTCCGAAGGCTCGCTGACACGTGCACTCAATAAAGGACATCGATTTGGATTTGTAGCGGGTGGGCTTGATTTTAGAGGATACTATCAAAATCTTGTCTCTGCAGGGAATACGCAATATTCACCGGGTCTTACAGCAATTTTAGCCAAAGAGCATACTCGAGCCTCCATTGGCGATGCACTACAAAATCGCTCTTGCTACGCTACAACAGGGGAAAGAATTGTACTTGGATTTCATATCGCAGGTTATAGTATGGGATCCGAGATCGACACGAAAACGCGCCCGGGATTAGAATTCAATCGCCATATTACCGGCTATGCAATTGGCACTTGCCCTCTCACAGAAGTAGCGATCATCCGCAATGGCAAAGTATTTAAAACACTCAAAACAACAGATGAGAAAATTGACATCATGCTAGATGATTCAGATCTTTTAGGATCTATATCAATCCATCCCAATCCCAACCAATCCCCTTTCGCGTATTACTTTCTACGCGTCACTCAAAGCGATGGACACACAGCATGGAGCTCTCCTATATGGGTCGATCTCAATGCACAAAGCGCTGCCATCAATGGAGTCAGCAAAAAGCTTAAGAAAAAAACAAGCAGCTCTGAATAAAGGAGTTTTATAGCAGATTATTCCATCGATTTTTTAGAAGAGCTTCCTGTTGCCGGTGTATTGAAGCTCTCTCTAAGCCACCTTTCAACATCTGATATCTTGCACTCTGACCCACTAGGGCGTAAAGGTTTCGACGTCCTCGACTGACCAAAAATCAGAAGATCCGTACCTTCATCCTTAAGATCCTCAAGATGCCGCTTCCATTGACTCGATTCTTCAGATGAATTCGCCGTAGCTGCTGCTGCAGTTTCTGTCGAGTCATCTAAACATGGCTCAGGAACATATCCAGGTTGCTGCCATTTCCATACTGGCACTTGCAAAAACTGATTACCACCGGAAGATGGAAAAGCTCCCATACTTCCAAGGCGCTGCGATGTTTGCAATTTTGAATCTTCTTGTTTTTGCTGATTCCGCCTCGAGACTCTTTCACTAACTGTTAACTCTTCTTGTTCTTATTATTGTTGTTTATTGAAATAGTGTTCTTGGTTTTTTAGTT
>CAYVDU010000188.1:0-3425 GCA_964450765.1 uncultured bacterium
GTTTGCGCAAGCGACGTTGTAGGCACATAAGACAACATAGAAAAAATACCCATAAAAATCCCTCCTGTGATCAGGAGTCCCAAAAACAAACGACGCATACCGTCCTAAATAACCTCAGTTTTGGGTTCATTTCGCTGGGATTTACCGCATCTTGCGGGCAATTTTCCATTATTTTGGCCTATCCATAGGTACTTTCACCTATTGGATGGGCCAAAATAATGAAAAATTGCCTTGCAATCTGCGATAACTCCCAGGAAAACAAACCCAAAACTCAGGTTAATAGACTATCTGCCCGATCAATAAAAAACGAGTTCTTAAAAAAACATTTACAATTAAACAACATATTTTTTAAGATTCCCGGCCAAAATGAACTAGCTCTTTGAATAAATTTAAGAGCCTGTCAGCTCAGCTTTCTCACAGTCACAAAAGAAATCTGGGATAAATCAATGTTATTTGAGGTTATCTATGAGAATCGGTTCTTTCTTCTCTTTTTTCAGTCGCTGCAATCCAAAACCTGCTTCGATTACTTTCACTCAATCCAAAGATGGATTATCTGTACGCATTGAAACAGCAAGATTGATTTTGCGATCCATTACACCAAAAGATACGGATGCATACACAAAACTACATGCAGACAAAGAAGTGGTTCGACTCTATGCCTCAGGAGAACCTCAATCGAAAGACAAAGTCAGAGATCGCATTAACGACATTTGGGTGAAGCGATGGAAAAACAACGATCCTTACAGCGCTCTAGCAGTGTTTTCAAAAGCAACCAATGAATTTTTAGGTCATGCAATTTTAGGACACGGAGATCGACCCGGACAATCCGAAGCAGCCATGCTCATTCACAAACAAGCTTGGGACAGAAAATACGGAACAGAAATGGCTCATGCTTTAAAAGATTACGCCTCTGCAACCGTTCAAAAAGGATACCTCCTCGAGGGAAAGCCTTTAGATGAAGTAGTCGCTACAGCAAGAACTGATAATGCTCCGGTGATCAAAATTCTCAAACACTTAGGAATGCAAATAACTCATACCTCAGAAAAGTTTGGAAGTTTACGGCACCATTATTCAATAAAGTTATATACTGAAAAAAATGCACAAAAAACTTCACCGTCTCTTTCTGGGAATTCAAATGCAAGCTCCCTGGCCACAGAACCTACCAATGGGAAGATGGATCAAGGAAGAGCTTCGTCATTCGACTTTGGTCTTTCTAGGATCTACTCCCTCTTTGTTAGCGCAACAGATCAAATCGCAGATACCCTCCGTGCCGTTACTCATCGGATGCTCGGGGTTGTTCAATAAAGTTCTGTTTCTACCTCAAAAATCACCAAGAGTGGTTGCTTGGGAGGTTCAATGGTTTGACAAGGACCTCCCAAACTATCAAGAAAAGCTCCACCTTTGGGCGAAAACCCTCGGATTCAAATGCAAAGACACTGAGTGGCTTTCGCATGTCACGATCTCTAGATCCCCGTTTAACCCAAAACAGTGGGAAGAAGAATTTACCCCTCTTCCTTGCTTTGCAAAAGCAATTCACCTTTACGAAAGCCTAGGAGCATCAAATTACCAATCTCTTTGGACGCATCCACTTCACCCTCCATTTATAGAGATCCCTCACACTGCCGATATCGCCTTTTCTATTTTTGGCCAAGATTTGATTCATCTTTATTGCAGCGCCTTCATCGCACTCGCCTTTAAATATCCCAGACTGACTACTTATTTTCAAAAACCTCCATCTCTGACGTGTTTGGATGAAGTCATTATTGAACTCAATCGATTGATTTCCTCCGTAGATCAAAAGGAAGGATGTCCTCTTAAAGCAGTCTCTTTTCACGGCGAAATACAGTCTCTAAAAGAAAACCAAATCCAATGGGAGATGATCGTTGACATCTAAACTCATCCAAATAAAGCCAGCTACTTACGAATTACCCCAAGAAGGAGCCATGCTGACACGAGGACTCATTATCGCTTCAGAAAAGCAATTGCAAAGCGAAAATTTGGAAAAACCTCTTGAACAAGTACGCAACGTCGCCTGTTTACCGGGAATTGTCGGTTACAGCATCGCCATGCCGGATGTCCATTGGGGATATGGATTTCCCATTGGAGGCGTTGCCGCAATGGATGTGGAAACCGGCGTCATCAGCCCTGGAGGCGTTGGATATGATATTAACTGTGGAGTGCGGATAGCGATCGTTCCCATTCCCTATCAAGATATTACAGAATCAATGAGAGAAGCTCTTCTTCAATCCATTTTTCGTCTGATTCCCGCCGGCACAGGAATGGGACACACAAATACACTTCATACTTTAAAAGAAGAAGATTACAAAAAAATAGCGAAGAAAGGGGTCCGGTGGTCTATCGAACAGGGATTCGGATTTCAAGAAGATTTGGATCATATAGAAAGCCAAGGCGTTCTTGAAGACGCTGATCTTCAGTGGGTCTCTAAAGAAGCCAAAATGAGAGGTCAAAACCAACTTGGATCGATTGGCAGCGGCAATCACTTTGTAGAAATCGGAGAAGTAGAAACCATTTTCAACTCAAAGATTGCGCAAAACTGGAAAGTGGAACAGGGACAGACATATGTTCTCATCCACACAGGATCCAGAGGCTTTGGCCATCAGATTTGTCAAGATTTTCTCAACCAATTCATTAAATTAGGCTTTGCGAAAGGACTCCCTGATAAACAACTCGTGGCAGCTCCTATCAAAAGTTTAGAAGGCAGGCAATATTGGGCTGCTATGGCAACAGCCGCCAATTTTGCCTTCAACAATCGCCAGCTCATTTTACATGGAGTGAGAGAAGCCTTTCGAGAAGTGTGCAATACAAGGCCTCAAAATATTCGACTCATTTATGACGTATGCCACAACATTGCAAAAATGGAAACCCATCCTGTCAATGGCGTGCAAAAAAAACTCTGCGTTCATCGAAAAGGAGCTACCCGCGCCTTCGGCCCTCATGCAAAAGAACTCGCCCCTATTTTTCAAGAAACAGGACAACCCGTCCTCGTTCCGGGTGACATGGGAAGAGCAAGCCATTTAATGGCCGGGCTCGGAAATCCTCTCACTTGGTGTAGCGCTTGCCATGGAGCAGGAAGAGCAAAAAGTCGCATTCAATCTATGGAACATTGGAAAGATAAAAAAGCAACCGAGTATATGAAACAGCAGGGAGTTCTTGTAGTAGCTCATTCCTATAGAACAATCGCAGAAGAAATGCCCGATGCGTATAAAGATGTCGACATCGTTGTCGACGCTGTCGAAGAAGCTTGTCTTGCTAAAAAAGTGGCAAGATTACGTCCCTCTTTAGTGCTCAAAGGCTAGTGCATCATTTCTGCAAAACCTTGTGATTGGGGTAGCACCAAAACATGCAATTTATAATTTAATCCACTATACCGAAAATGATTCAAGAATCGGTTGTTAGACGAGATT
>CAYVDU010000189.1:0-3391 GCA_964450765.1 uncultured bacterium
CTCAAGCTTTCTTTCGCAAATGCAAGATGCCGCTTTTTCAAATAATAGTAAGCGCTAATACTGATCACCAAAAAAGATCCGGCTAACCAACACCCAAAAATAACATGCGTAATACGATCCAAAAACGAAGGATTAAAAAGCATCTCCCAGAAATTCGTCACAACGGCACGCGCACTGGCTCCCTCTCCCACAATTTTATATCCGGTCGGAGTTTGCATCCATGAATTAGCTACAACAATCCAAATTGCACTAAAATGAGCACCTAATGTCACCATCCATGTAGAAAAGTAATGCATCTTAGCGCTCACCCGATTCCAACCAAACAACATGAGACCCAAAAACCCGGACTCTAAGAAAAATGCAAAAACCCCTTCTGCTCCCAATGCACTGCCAAAAACATCCCCCACGAAACGAGAGTAACTCGCCCAATTTGTCCCAAATCCAAAAACCTGTACAAGCCCCGTAGCAACCCCCAAAGCAAAGGTCAATGCAAACACGTTCGCCCAGAACTTCGCCATCGATTTGTACAGAGGATTTTTAGTTTTCACATAAATACCCTCTATCACAACAAGCATCACACCAAGTCCAATACTCAAAGGTGGATAAATGTAGTGAAACATACTGGTCAAAGCAAACTGCATACGAGAGAGAAAAACAGGATCCATGGAAGCTCTTCCTAAAAATTTTTTTTAATGTATCACTTTCACAAAATAATTGTAATGACAAAAACCGATCAAACTTTTAGTCTAGTTCGTATCTATGACAGCAAATACTCCAGAATACCATCACATTGAAGAGTTTCAAAATAGGACCAAGAAACTCCATGAAATTCTCGCCCTTGGCATCGACCCGTTTCCCCCTAAATACACAACCACTCAAAAAGCATCCAAAATTGCAATCGAATTCGAAGGCAAGGAAATAGGTCACAGCGATGATGCCGCCTCTGGAAGCACTCCACTTTTTCACGTCTCCGGAAGACTCGTCCTCTTTCGATCCATGGGTAAGAACGCATTTGCCCACATTCAAGATGAGACTGGACGAATTCAAGTCATGTTTAACCGCGACATCACAAAAGTTCACGGATTCCACCCTACAGAAGAACTCAGCAACATCAAGTTCATTGAAAAAAAGATCGACCTCGGAGACATCTTAGGCATCGAAGGGCACCTATTCAGAACGCAAAAAGGGGAACTAACCCTTTTTGTAAAAACGATGACTTTACTTTGTAAATCTCTCCTCCCTCTTCCTGACAAACACAGTGGTCTTGCAGATAAGGGGATTCGCTATAGAAAACGATGGTTAGATCTCATTGTTGACCAGCAATCGCTAGAGAGATTTCGCTTGCGATCCCGCATCCTCGCATCCATCCGAAACTATTTTACCACTGCAGGCTTTGAAGAAGTGGAAACTCCGATCCTTCAAAACATCTACGGAGGAGCTTCGGCACGTCCCTTTACCACGCATCTCAACGCACTTCACCAAGACATGTATTTACGGATCGCGTTAGAGATTTCTCTCAAAAAACTCATTATTGGCGGCATGCAAAAGATCTTTGAGATCGGCAAAGTATTTCGCAATGAAGGCATCGATAAAACACACAACCCAGAATTCACCATGTTGGAAGCCTATGCTTCCGGTTGGGATTACAATGATATGATGCAATTTGTAGAAAATTTATTTGAAACGATTGCATTAGATCTTTTTGGAGATACAAAAGTACGTTTTTGCCCGGAATCAGAAGCCACCGCACATGTCATCGATCTCAAAGCTCCTTGGAAACGCCTTTCCATGAAAGAAGCCATCCAAACCTACGGAAAGCTGAACGTAGATACAATGTCAGATCAAGACATTCGCAGCCATCTCATCAAGGAGACTCACTTAAAAGAAGAAGATGTAAAAAAAGCATCTCGAGGCAATCTCATCGCCATGCTTTTTGAAGAACTAGCGGAACCTCATCTCATCCAACCACATCACATTATCGACCACCCCATCGAGACGACCCCTCTCTGCAAACTGCACCGAGATCCAAAACTCCGCAAGGAAGGACTTGTAGAACGGTTTGAAAGCTTTATCTTAGCAAGAGAAATGTGCAACTCATACACAGAACTCAACGACCCAGAATTACAGAGAAAATTACTCGTTGAACAAGCCGAACAAAGAGAAAAAGGGGATCTCGAAGCCTCTCCTCTAGATGAGGAATTCATTGAGGCCATTTGTCAAGGGATGCCTCCGACCGGCGGGGTTGGAATCGGCATTGACCGCCTTGTCATGCTATTCACAGGGGCTGAGTCCATTCGCGATGTACTATTTTTCCCCATTATGCGACCAGAATCTGAATAAGACTCGAAAAATTCAAAAAAAAGACTCTTTGTCTTACTTTTTAGGCGACAAAGGATTTGGATGACAGTTAGAGACAAAATCATGAATTGTTTCAGCTACTTCCAAAATTTCTTCTCTAGGAACTCGGATTTCTGTCGCTTGATTTTCTTCGAACGCTTTCTGAGATGCTTCATACCATAAAAGAGATTTATAATATGCCTTACAAAGCCGGTCCATTTTCTCTCCTGAGATTGAGAGGAATCCATTTGCATGAGCCCATCGAATGCGTGCTTCAATTCTTAAAGGAATCTGACTGGCTAAAATTGCTTTCTGACTGGGATTCGATACAGGGTCACACTTATTCTCACCTTCATGTAGAGCATAAATCAAAATCCTCATCAAATGATACTGAACAGGCCTTAAAAAGGGATACTTTGTAGATTTCGTTCGATCTTTATCAAAAAACAAAATCCCCTCTTGCAAATGTATTGGAGAAGTTTTTTCTCCACTCATGCAGGCCGTTAACTCAGATATAGCGGGAACTACAAAATTTTTCTCAAAAGATTTGCGATCATGGCTATTCATTCTCATTAAATGCGAACACGTAAGACCTCGATATGCATCATACAAACGTCTATCCCCTGTAATAAAACACGCATCAACCGCACGAGTAGGAATTGTTTTTCTCTCTGCTGATAGCCAATACTGAAAAGGACTTCCATTGCCTAATTCATACACTTGTAATTTCGGATCAAAGTGTTGTGGATGCTTAGACGTAATACCCTGAATCGCTGTTACCAAAGCCAAAAGAGGACTCGGTGATGAAAATGCAACTAAAGATGTTCCTTGCGCAGTGAAAGAAATCTCAGAATGTCCTTCTCTAGAAGCACTATCAGGCAAAGAGGTTTGATTGTTTTTCTTACCTTGACTTCCCCCTGCGCAAGAGCATGCTCCATCCCCAATTTCGTTCTCTTCAGGCTGTAACAACATATTCACAGGACTGACTGACCCATCTCCGTCTGATACAGAGGGAAATCGACCAATCATTGAAGAAGAATCAGGGGAACTCATA
>CAYVDU010000190.1:0-3384 GCA_964450765.1 uncultured bacterium
CAGAGTGCAAAACAAGGCCTTGAGATCTATCGTCGTTTCTTTGAAAACCGCCTTGCTATCGGAAAAACAGGCGCCATCTATAACGAAGGCTTCTGTACTCACCTTCATTAGACCTCTTTCGAAACCTGAGTTTCGAAAGAGCTCTATTAAAAATTTCTTTCAGCAACAGCCTGAAAAACTTGCAATGGAATTTCAAAATACGAACCATTATTGTAAAATAAAAAGGTAGGGGTTCCCTCGATTTTTTCATCAACTTCGCGGGGAAGACAGCTTCTGGCCACCTCTCTATCCAATGTGTATACATGAGGAGCAAACACCCTTGCTCCACACATCTTTTTTTCTAACTGCATATGACAATGGAAACACATATCTGAATAAACATACAAAAACACAGGTTCTTTGGATCTTTTTAATACATCATCAAAACACGTTCTTGTGAGGGGTTGAGGATCTGCCCCCGGATGAATAGGAATATCTTCTAATGCCTGCCTACTACACTCCATAACAGCCTTAAGCAACCAATCGAAGCGATCATTCTCACTAATTTCCGATACATGTGCGACAGAATCAGTTCCTTTCTTTCTCTTTAAAAGCTCCAAATGACGATCACTCATCAAACATTTTTGAACTCTATCATTAGACCCCTCTGGATACTTTCTCCCATGCAAAACTTCTTTTGATTGCATAAAAAATTTATTAAACATATTAACATGAGGAGCTTGCTGCTGTAACCACTCAGACACAGAAGCTTGAAATGGTGAAGATGAAGAAATACCCATAGAGCTCATATAAATCCCATAAATTAATTACGAAGATTTTAAAAAAACAGGAAATAAATAGCTATTAGAAATCAAACCGTGAGAATAATGTAAATCCGTGCAAATAAAGATTACCAGAAGTCCCAACAATCCCTCTTAAAGAATTGGAAAATCGAGTCATTACGTTCTGATCCCAAAAAATATTGAAATCGTATCTTGCAGACAGATCCCAATAGTACTTTTGATCATTAAAATAAGATCCCCACCCCAATCCTACGCCAAGATCTGCTGTCGGTCGTAAAACGTTATAATCATGAAAACTTCGTGAAACAAAATTGGTTGTATTCGATTCAAGATTTCTCAAACGTGTGTATTGAGTATATAAAAGACTTGCCCCAGCTTCTCCTTCAAAGCGAAATCCCAATCCGAGCAGCCAATGGCCAGTAGTCCCTATCATTGGACCAACAGCCCAACTATGAGACTGATTTTTTAACAAATATGCAATCCCCGAATCATTCACAAAAGACATATTAAAGTTTTGTCGGATCCAAAGACCTCTCATCCCTGCATATGGAGAAATTGTAAGCTGTGTTCCTTCATAATATGGACGGCTCAATGCAGCATCCAACATATCTAAGTGCATTTTCCATTTTGAATGTATGTCTGTAGTATGAACATCACTGCCGGTGATCCACAGACTGACAAAACGATTTTCTGCAGAAGTTATATTTGTATGATGCGTAGATTGATGAAGCCATGTGTATTCTACCCAGCCGGTCCAATCATCATAATTGGTATCAAATCCAAAACCGGCTTTAAAGCCCGGTTTATACTCAAAGCTGGGAAAAGCCAGTGAATGATCAACGGATGCAAAACTTGTAGAAATCGGGTCTATGGCTGCTACTTCCATCGATTCTTGAGAAATATGCCAATAGATAAAACTAGCAAATAAATTAAAATCCCAACCATTTTTGAGTGTAATCGCAGCAGGAGCATTATATGCGGCCGTATAACAGTTTGGTGCTGCGTCCAAGCCTAGCCCTTGCTCCAAACACATACATGGGGACTTTGATGAATTTGTAATTGCACATAGCGTCGATATTGCGAAAAAACTAGATGTAACAAACCACGATTTATTCATTGAACCTACCAGCTTAAATACGATGTTATTTCTTAGGATTGGTATTAAAAACCATAACTTAAGTTATACTGCATGTAATGTGTTCGCATTTTTTGAAATTGACCCTCTAAAGAGTAGCCGTGATGATATTCGATATAACCACGAACCTTACGTCCAATTCCCTGCAACTTACTAAACTCATAACCGATTCTATACGTTCCGTCAAAATTCCAATGCAGCTCTTGGTAATTACGCCAATGGAGCCCCATATAGACAGTTCCATATAGTTTTTGTTTATAAAACTTAGTCCCTAAAAAGCGGATCTCCGTTCCATACTCAATATACATAGGTTTCCAAGGATACGTTTCATCGCTATGAACGATCGCACCCGGAAAAGCGTAAAGACGGATATGCTCATTGGCTTGGTAAGAAACTGCAAAATCAATCGCCTCAATACTTGGATTCACCCTGAGTTGTAAAAAATATGGATGGTTCACTAAAAACTCATCCCCTAAATGGCTCGATATATGATATCCACGGAATCGATATGACCATTTACCACGGGCATAGGTAATCGGAATACCACAGTAAAAATCAGTATTTACAAGCTCGGTTCCCTGCTCAATTCTTGGATGAGGATCCATATTAAAGACAGACCAAATACCTGCCTCAATTCCTATCTGAAGGTCGCCATGGCCTAAAACATCAAGCCATCGATAGATCGCAAAGTCGTCACCCAAAGATATGTCAACAGCCTTATTCCCGCATACTCGATCGCCACTTCTCCAACCGACGGTGTAAGAAATTTGACGAGGAGCAGCAATGAGCGGCTGAAAAAGTTCCGTCATTTGAGGGAACCAAATGCCCGCAATCCGAGGACGTCTTACATATTTTTCTCGCAGCTCTTCACTTGCTGGAGGAACGCCATTCAATTCATGCACATCCGCAACGCCCGGGACATCCTTCACAAAAGCAACAATACTGTTTGCAATGAGTTTGTTATTTGGTAAGTTGGCTAACCAAACAGAACGATTTTTCACGATGACGACCACGCGATACTCAGCATAATGCATATCCACAAGAGCTTGGATATATCCTTCAAAATAAGGATCCGTCGATGTTTGAACCTCTAAAGGAACACTATCACTGCGCGTCAAGACAACCGCAACCTCTTGATTAGGAACATCTTTTTTTTCTTGCGCAGATAGAGATAGCGCACAAAGGAAACAAATAAAAGAGATTGAAGAAGGTAAAGGTCTCATACACACTCATTATACTTTCAGTATAATCGTCTCTATAACCTTAACCTGTTTTATGCACAAATCTTTTTTGTTCTTCAGAAATTACGTATACCGAAGACAGTTGAAGAATCGACTTTCTGACGAGATTCAAAGCTGTAAAATTTTCAAAAAGATAAAGGGTATAGTATTAATCCTCAATACAATACCCTTTATCTTTTTGAAAATTTAACGCTTTGAACTCCGTCAGAAAACCGATTCTTCAACT